>NZ_JBJEHW010000047.1:0-4898 GCF_051876455.1 Parafannyhessea sp. | reverse complement strand
CAACATCGTGCTCTCGCACGTGAGCCGCAGCTTCGGCCGCAAGAAGGTGCTGGACGACATCAGCCTCACCATCAAGGGCGGCGAGCTCGTGGCCATCGTGGGCAGCTCGGGCGGCGGCAAGTCCACGCTCGGCAGCATCATCCTGGGGACGCTGCGCCCCACCAAGGGCCGGGTCATCTTCGAGGGCAACCTCGGCTTCGTGCCACAGCAGAACCTCGTGCACCAGAACCTTCGCGTGCGCCAGCAGCTCGAGTTCTATGCGCGCGCCGTCAAGCACCTCTCGGGCCCCAAGGCCAAGGAGCGAATCGACTGGGTCATGCGCGAGCTCGAGCTCACGGGCGTCAGCAAGACGCTCATCCGCAAGTGCTCCGGGGGAGAGAAGCGTCGCGTCTCGGTTGCGTGCGAGCTCCTCTCGTACCCCGACGGCCTGCTGCTGGACGAACCCACCTCGGGCCTCGACCCCGGCGACTCCGGCAACCTCGTCTCGGTGCTGCACGGCCTCGTGCACAACGAGCGCATGAGCTGCCTCGTGATCAACCACGACTACGAGAACATCCAGCTGTTCGACAAGATCTGCTTCCTCGCGCACGGCAAGGTCTGCTTCTACGGCACACCGGACAAGCTGTTCGAGTACTTCGACACGCGCTCCACGCGCGAGATATACACCCTGATGGACAAGGACCCCGTCCCGTTCATCCGTCGCTTCGAGGAGTGGCGCCGCGACCATCCCGACGCCCTTGGAGGCATGTGCTGATGAGTCTGAGCTTCGTCGAGCAGGTGGCCATGCTTGCCCGCGAGTCGTTCAACAAGAAGTCCGAGCTGCTGATGGCGGCGTCCGCCCTCATCATCAGCTCGCTCGCGTCGTGGGTCATCCGCTACCGCATGTTCGACTACTACGAGAACGCCAAGATCGGCTTCTTCATCGTGGTGTGCTGCTGCCTCTGGATGGGCCTGTTCGACTCCATCCTCTGCATCTGCGACGCCCGCGACGTGCTCGAGCGCGACAAGTTCTCGGGCCTCAACCCGTACTCGTTCATATTCGCGAACGTGGTGTGGCAGGCCGCCCACGCGCTTCTCCAGACGGCGATCCTCTTCTACATGAGCACGTACATCATCGAGTGGCCCGTCAATACGCCGGCGCTCCTCGCGCCCGCCATGGTGGAGTACTTCCTCACGCTCTTCCTCATCACCTTTGCCGCGCAGATGCTGGGGCTGGGCGTCTCGGCCATCGTGCGCACGTCGCAGCAGGCGCTCACCGTGGCGCCGTTCATCCTCATCTACGAGCTCATCATGTCCGAGACGCTCTTTGGCCTGCCCGACGCGATCCGTCCCCTGCGCGAGACCACGATCGTGCGCTGGGGGCTCTCCGCGCTCGGCACGATCTTCGACATCGACACCCTGCCCTGGAAGGCCGAGACCTCGGTCAAGAAGATCATGGGGCAGGTGTCGCAGCAGGTGACCGACCAGGTGACCAACGCCGCCACGCGCGAGCTCTCCAAGTCGCCCGTCGCCGGCGCCAAGATCCCGTTCTTCGACACGCTGATCGCCCGCCTGCAGGACTACATCACCAACTTCCCCCTCAGCCCGTCGGTCCTGGGGGTCGACCACAACCTTCCCGAGTACACCGCGACGGCGCCCTTCCTCGCACACGTCTGGCTCATGCTGGGCGTGCTGGCCCTGGTGGGTGTCCTTCTCGCCCTCGTGGGCCTGCGCCGCACCGTCGAGACGCGCTAGCGCCCCTCGGTCGCGCGCCGCGATCCGTCCGAATCTGACACTGGAGTTGAGTCTATGTTCTGGTCGCTCGTCAGCCTCCTGGTCCTTGGCCTCGTGGTCAGGGGCATCTTCTTCCTGGTCAAGTGGTTCGTGTCGTGGCTGGGTCGCGGCAAGCGCATCGAGCGCGCCGCCCAGGACCGCGCGCTGCCGCAGGACGTGCGCGACGCCGCCAAGGAGCTGGACTTCTACTACCGGCTCAAGGGGTACCGCAAGCTCATCGGCAAGCCGCTCAGGCTCACGCGCGCGCAGCTCGCGGTCCTGGCCCAGCGCGAGAAGGTCGTCCGCAACGACCGCGTGGAGCACATGCGCATCACCTGGTACCAGGTCGTGATCGTCTTCATCGTGGGGGCCGTGGGCGGGCTCTTCCTCGAGGAGGGCTGGATGTTCCTGACGGAGGGGCTCACGCAGGGGCGCTACGGCCTGGTATGGGGGCCCTTCTCGCCCCTGTACGGCGTGGGGGCCGTGCTGCTCACCCTCGTGTCGCGCGAGCTCATGCGCCGGCACGCGAAGTGGTGGCAGATCTTTTTGGTGTCCATGGCCGTGGGCGGCCTGCTGGAGCAGATAACCGGCTGGGGCATGGAGACGTTCATGGGCGCCGTATCCTGGGACTACAGCACCGTGCCCGGCCACATCACCAAGTGGGTCTCGTGGCCGTTCCTGTTCTTCTGGGGCGTGATCGGCCTCTTGTGGTCCTCCGTCATCACGCCGTGGCTGCTCGACCTCATAGGCGAGCCCACCACGCGCCGCCAGGTGGTCTTCGTGTTCATACTTGCCGCCTACCTTGCGCTCGACGTGTTCATGACACTGGCGTGCTTCACGCGCCGCGCCCAGCGCGACCAGGGCATCCCTCCGCGCAACCAGTTTGAGGAGTGGGTGGACGCCAACTTCTCGAACCAGTTCATGTCGCACCGCTTCGAGAACATGGTGATCGAGGGCCGCGGCAAGTAGCGCGGGTGCACGATGCCGCCGCGGGCGAGAAGGACGTCCCCGCGTCTGCGGCCGCAAGCTATCCTCCAGCTTTGTGCGATTGGTGCGACCCGTGTGCGCCCCACCGCAGGCGACTCGGCGGGGCGAACGGCATGACTGAGATAACACGGGGCGGTTGGGTACCATAACCATGCGGCAGGCGCGGGCCTGCCCACGCGGGCGCCCAGTGCCCCGCGCAACTGCGATTATGGATGGGATGCCCATGCGTGTTCTGCTTGCCGAGGATAACGTGCGCCTTGCGCGCGCGACCGAGGTGATACTTCAGAAGAGCGGCCTCACGGTCGAGGTCGTGCACGACGGCCCCGCGGCGCTCTCCGCGCTCAGGGGCGGCTACTTTGACGTGGCGGTGCTTGACATCATGATGCCCGGGCTCGACGGGCTGGAGGTGCTCCGCCGCGTGCGCGCCGAGGGAAACGACGTGCCGGTGATCCTGCTGACCGCAAAGACGCAGGTGGACGACAAGGTCGTTGGCCTGGAGGACGGCGCGGACGACTACATCACCAAGCCGTACGACAGCCGCGAGCTCGTGGCGCGCATCCGCGCGGCGGCGCGGCACCGCTCCGGCGCCTCGCCCAAGGTGTGCTTTGGCGACCTGGTGATCGGCGAGGACGACTCCACGCTCTCGACCCGCGAGGGCTCCCTCAGCGTGAACCAGCGCGAGGCCCAGATGGCCGCGCTCCTGGCCCATGCGGGAGGCAAGAGGGTCGACACGAGCTGGCTGAGCGAGCGCGTGTGGGACGGCGCCGCCCTCGACGGCGAGGTGGAGCTGTACGCGAGCTACCTCAACGGCAAGCTCGAGGCGCTGGGTTCCGACGTGAAGGTCGAGGGCTCCTCCGACGACGGCTGGAGGATGGTCGAGTCCTGTGGAGCGTAGGCTCCGCATACAGCTCACGATCTATGTGGCGGCGGCGCTCGTGGTGCTGCTGGGCGTGATGTTCGTGGGCACGTACATGGTGCGCCGCGGGCAGGTGGACGTGGACGCGGACAAGGCCATCGACCAGATCATCGCCAACGACGGCGAGACGCCCAAGGACATGTCCGGCTACTCGAGCAGCAAGATCGAGGGCTTCTACGAGATGCGCTACCTGATGGCGACCGTGAGCGCGGACGGCACCGTCCAGAGCGCGAACCTCGACCACGTCGCGACCGTGAACGAGGACGAGGCCGCCACCCTGGTGAAGAAGGCGCTGGCACGTAGCCAGGACCGCGGCTACGTGGGCAAGTTCCGCTATCGCGTGCAGTCCGAGGCGGACGGGACGAAGACCGTCGTCCTTCTCGACCGTGACCGGCAGATCGCGGCGCTGAACGACAGCGTGACGGACGAGATGATGGTGTACGCGGGCGGCGTCGTGGTGGTGACGGTCATCTTCATGCTGGTGTCGAAGCGCATCGTGCGGCCGATCGTGAGCGCGCACGAGAGCCAGCGGCAGTTTGTGATCGATGCGGGGCACGACCTGAGGACGCCGCTCTCCATTATTTCGGCCGACGCGGACGTGCTGGCCATGGACGTGGGCGAGAACGAGTGGATTGATGATATAAAGGACCAGGTGGGCGTCATGAGCGGGCTCACCGAGAGCCTCATCGTGCTTTCGCGCGCGGCGACGGAGGACGAGCGCACCATCGGCATGGTCAACCTGTCCGACGTGGTGGAGCGCGAGGCCAAGGGGTTCAAGTCGCGCGTGCTGACGGAGGGCCACCCGCTCAGCTGCGACGTGGAGCCCAACGTGTACGTGCGCGGCAACGAGCAGTACCTGCAGCGCATGGTGGGGGCGCTGATCGACAACGCCTTCAAGTACTCCGTGGCGGGCGGGAGCATCGAGGTGCGCCTGGAGGGGCACCACCTGCACCAGGCCGAACTGACCGTCTCCAACGAGACCAAGGGCGTGGACCCCAAGGAGGTCGGGCTCTGGTTTGGGCGGTTCTACCAGTCCGACCGCGCGCGGACGCACAAGGCGGGCGGCTTTGGCATCGGGCTGAGCATGGTGGCGGCCGTCGCGCGCGCCCACGGCGGCAAGGCCCGCGCGGAGGCCAAGCCCGACGGCAGCGGGGTCACCATGACCGTGACGCTGCCGACGCGACGCGACCCGCAGGCGAGGTCGCGCGCGAACGCGATCTCCGGCTTTGTAAAGGGCGGATTC
>NZ_JBJEHW010000046.1:0-4980 GCF_051876455.1 Parafannyhessea sp. | reverse complement strand
TGCTGCGCGTAGTAGTCGGCGTCGTGGAAGTGGATGATGCCCTCCTCGTGGGCCTCGACCACGTCCTGCGGGAGCAGCTGGCGCATGGTGAGGTCCTTGGAGACCTCGCCGGCCATGTAGTCGCGCTGCACGGAGACGACGGTGGGGTTCTTGTTGGAGTTCTCCTGCTTGACCTCCTCGTTGTTGGCTTCGATGAGGCTCAGGATCTTGTCGTCCGTCGTGTTCTTCTGGCGCTTCTGGTTCTGCACGTAGCGGTAGATGATGTACTTGCGGGCCACGGTGAAGCGGTCGAGCGCCATGAGCTGGTCCTCCACCAGGTCCTGGACCTCCTCGACCGTGACGGTGTGGCCGGCGTCGGCGCACTCGTCCTGCACGTTGAGGGAGGCGAACTTGACCTCGCGGTCGGACAGCTGCTCCTCGGTGGGGGCCTCGGCGTTTGCGGCCTTGATGGCGTTCACAATCTTCTGGACGTCGAACTCGACCTCTGAACCGTTCCTCTTGATGATCTTCATGCCCTCGCCTCTTCTTCCTTCTGCGCCGCCGTGGTGCCCGCGGCTCGTATCGTAAACGTGCAGCTTGGCCCTAAAAAAGGCGCGCCAGCAGACGCGTCCGTTCCTTGGTTTGCTGCTGCGTTTGATGTCGTGAACACACTATGCCACAACTGGTTGGGCCGCGTCCGTGTTGAAAACACCAGATATGGTTTCCTAGCGTTTCAAAGGTGTCGAAAGTCATGATGAAAACCTCTGTAGACGCAGGTCAGAAATTTGCGTGATTCAACGCTCATTCGGAAGGTGCTTCAAAAAAATTTCTTTGATACATTTTGCGAAAGACGGACAATCTCCACTTGCCTGAGCTTGACAACCGCCCGCGGCCATATTTTGGCATTTGCTACCAGCTAGACACTATATGTTGTAGACGAATTGTCGAAAACATACCAAATGCGGTGTACGGTCATTTTACCTGGCATTTTGTGGCTCGCGTCGCGACCGGCTTGGGACTACCCTTGGAAGCGTTTGCAGGATGCCGTCGGAAGGGGCCAACATGGCAGGCGCAGCTACGGGCAAGGTGTACGACGAGGCACGGATCCGGGCGGAGTACGCGGACCTCACGAGGCTCCTCATAGCGCGGGGGCTCCAGATCACCACCATGGAGAGCGCCACGAGCGGCCAGATCGCCTCGCTCATAACGGACACGGAGGGTGCCTCCGCGGTGCTCAAGGGCGCCTACGTCACCTACTGCAACGAGGCCAAGGTGAAGAACGGCGTGCCGGCGGAGGTCATAGCGACCCACACGGTGTACTCGCTCCAGACGGCCGAGGCCATGGCGACGGCCTGCCGCAGGTCCTACCAGGCAAACATCGGCATCGGCGTCACGGGCACCATGGGCAACGTGGACCCGGCCAACGCGGCGGCATCGGAGCCCGGCAACGTCTACTTTGCCATCTGCCTTTCCGGGGACGCCACGCAGGCGGGCGAGAAGGTCCACAGCTTCCACGTGCAGATAGCGCCACAGCCCACGCGGCTCATGTACAAGCTTGCCGTGGCGAAGGAGGTGCGGGACAGGCTGGTCGACCTTCTCGGCTGAGGACGAAGCCTGCCGCAAGGCCGTCGCGGCCCGCGCCTACACAAACACGAGCTGCACCAGCACCATGTAGAGCGCGGTGCCGGCCGCCATGGACACGAGCGTGTTGCCGCGCCACTCGTACAGCGCCGCCACCACCAGGATGCTGATGGCCTCCGGGATGCCGTGCGAGCCCGCGAGCGGCGTCACGTCCTTGAGGCAGTACACCACGAGGAAGGCAAACAGCGCGAGCGGCAGCACCTTGCCCAGGTAGTCCACCCAGGAGGGGAGCTCGCTCTTGCCGTGGAAGACCGCAAACGGCAGAAAGCGCGTGAACATGGTTGCCGCGACGCAGATCGCCACGGTTATGAGCCTTTGTGCGAGCGTCACTGGGCGTCGCCTCCCTCCGGGGCCTGGGCGCGCGCGGCGCGGGCGTCAAGCTCCCTCATGACCAGCAGGGCTGCCGTCATGCACGCCATGGCGGGCACCATGAAGTTGCTGGGCCCCAGCACAAGCAGGCAGACCACGGAGCAGACAAGGCCAATGTAGGCGGGGCGACGGTCCTGCGCCTTGTCCCAAGCTCCCAGGAAGATGACCACAAACAGCGCCGTCATCACAAACGAGAGTCCCTTGGTGGGAAAGGCCACCAGCTGTCCAAAGATGCCGCCCGCCGCGGAGCCCACGATCCAGTACAGCTGGTCGAGCCAGGTTATCAGCAGCATGAACCAACCCTCGTCCACGCCCTCCGGCGCCGGGGTGGAGCTGGTGATGGCAAACGTCTCGTCGCTCATGCCAAACACCAAAAAGAACGTCTTCCAGCCGTTGCCGCGGTAGCGGCCCAGCTGCGTGATGGCGTAGAACGTGTGGCGCAGCTGCACGGCCACGGCCACCACCGCTGTGGTCACGGGGTTGAACTGCGCGCACAGCATGGACCCCAGCACGAACTCGAGAGAGCCCCCGTACACGAAGGCCGCCGTGAGCGTGGGCCACAGCCAGCTAAAGCCAAGCGAGTGCATGTACAGCCCGTACGAGAGTCCCAGGAAGTAGTAGCCTGCGAGCACGGGCAGCGTCAGCGGAAACGCGGCCCCAAAGGCGCGCGCGATTCTGTTCCTGGTTTCCCTTGGCATGGCCGTCCTTCTCCCCCGTGGTCGTTGGTGTAAAATATAGCTTACGATTGTTAACCAGTAATTCAAGTATAATTAACGACCGCAAAAGATAATTTACACTTTGCCGATGGCGCGCCATCGCGCGCGCCGAACGGGCGGGGGAGAAGAGCATGGAGATCGGCGACGTGATAGCCCAGAACCTGAGGGAGCTCAGGCAGGAGCGGGGGCTTTCGCTCGGCAAGCTCGCGGCGCTGTGCGACGTGAGCAAGGTGATGCTCTCGCAGATAGAGAAGGGTGACTCCAACCCCACCATCAACACGCTCATGAAGATATCCAAGGGGTTGGGCGTGCCGTACTCCCTGCTGCTGGAGCAGCGCGTGCCCGAGGCCACGGTGGTGCGGCGCGCGCAGGCCAGCGTGCAGCCCGACAACGACGGCCACTACAGCATCCACGGCTACTTCAACGTGGCAGAGAACCGCGACTTCGAGCTTTTCGAAGGCGAGTTCGACCCCGGCTGCGACCACGTGAGCGAGGGGCACCGCGCCAACTCGCGCGAGTACGTGTACCTGTTTGAGGGGCGGCTCGAGCTGGTTCTGGGCGACGAGACCTTTACGCTGGAGGCGGGGGATATGGTGGGCTTTGACTCCTCGCGCCGCCACGAGTACAGGAACGTGGGAGACTGCGTGGCCAAGGTGCTCTTCGTCAACCACTATCCCGCGTAGGGCCGCGCCGGCAGAAGGCGGTCCGGAGGACGGCCGCAGGGCGGCCAGAAGGGAAGTCTTGCACATGGCTTTGGACACCCCGCCAGCGACGGAGCTCATGCTGGACGTCACGCGCGACGGCCGGGCCTCCGCGCGCATCCACGTCACGTCCCGCGGGCGAGAAGGACGTGCCCTCGTGCTCGTGCACGGCGCCGGGGTGGACGGCAGCTTCTTTGGCGCGCTCGCGTTCGCGCTTTCCGGGCGTCGCGTGGTGACGTACGACCGCCGCGGCTGCGGCGTGAGCTCGGACGCGCTCGACGGCGACTGGTCGCTGGACGCGCAGGCGGCTGACCTGGCGGCAGTCATCCGCAAGGTTGGCGCCCCCGCGGACGTGGTGGCGCACAGCCTGGGATCGCTCGTGGCGCTGCGGGCGCTCGAGCTCGATCCCGCGCTGATGCGGCGCCTGGTCGTGATTGAGCCGCCGCTCTTTGTGGGGCTCGACCCGGCCGACCCCGTGTTCCAGAACCTCGTCCGCGCCGGTCAGGCCCTCGCCAAGGGCCACACGAGCACGCTCTTCATGCTCGCCCTGGAGCGCGAGAACATGGGCGACGCCGTCCGGCCCTTCTCGCAGGAGGAGCTGGCGTCTCGCGAGCGCGATGTCCAGACCCACGCGGACCACGAGGCCGGCTGGATGCTCGCCTACGAGCCCGACCTCGAGCGGATCCGCGCGTGCGGCGTGCCCGTGCTCCTCTGCACAAGCGAGCGGGGCGCCTCCACCTACCACGCGCGCAACCAGGACTTTCTTGCACATGGCTTGGGGGCGGACGTCATGCGGCTGCCCGGCGGCCACAACGCCGCGCGCGACTACCCGGAGGAGGTCGCGGCAAGGCTTTCCACCTGGCTTTAGCCCGTCGCGTCGCAGCCGCAGCGCGCCTCTGGACCGGCTACTCGTTGTAGTCGAGCCAGCGGTTGTAGGCCTCGTCCCAGTCCATCCCGCTGTGCTGGTGCTCCGCGTCCGCGTAGTCCTCCGGCGTGTCGTACTGCATAGGGTCGAGGTGGCCCGTGCCTTGGCCCTGGCTTTGGCCAGTCTGGTCCCGCGACTGCGACTGCGGCTGTGGCTGGCCCTGGCCTTGCGTCTGGCTGCCCGATCCCGAGTTGCCGCCACTGCCTGAACCCGACCCCGACCCGGACGGCAGGCTCATGTCGGTTGTCTGCCCGATGGTCCCGTCCGGGTACGCGCCGCTCGCGTCCAGGTTGGGAAGCTCTTGTCCCTCCACCCAGTAGTTCTGGTACACGCTGGGCGGGTTAATGATGGCGTCCAGCACCTTGCCGTCCAGACAGTACGTAAAGAACACCAGGTCACCGGTGCCGTTGTGCGCAAACCAGCGGTACGTGTTCATGGGACGGTGGTCGCCCCTGTGGGGCGTGGTCACCATGTCCGTGTACGGCCCCAGCCCCGTCTTGTTCATGGCGGATTCTGGCATGCCCTTGTAGGGCAGGTGCTTGCCGATGTCTGCCGGCAGCTTGGCCGCGGACGAGCCGCGCCCTACCACGCTGGACGTGCTGGCGTCCGACCCCGAGCCGTCCTTCCCACCGCCTGTCTTGCACCCCGT
>NZ_JBJEHW010000045.1:0-4997 GCF_051876455.1 Parafannyhessea sp. | reverse complement strand
CGCGGCTACTCGATCTTCTCGAACACCATGGTCGCCTGGATGCGGTCGCCGCCGCCTAGGCCCTTGCTCCCGCCGTTGGCCGTCGAGATGGTGTGCAGCCGATAGCCCTTGGCGGCCTGGCGGTTGATCACGTCCTCTAGCTCCGTGAGGTTGCCCGAGCCCGTGCCAAAGAGCTTCTCCTTGAGGGTTACCTGCAGTACCACGTAGTGATAGCTGTTTCCGGACGCGGTGGAGAAGGACGACTCCTTCTTCATGTCATCGATGAATCCCATGTGGGTCCTTCCGTTGTTGGCCGATGGTGCGAGTCGAGATGATACTCGCCTGCGTGCGTCGTGCTCACTTGGCCCAAGGAGTACGCAGAATGCCACATTTGCAAATCGGACCGCTGGATTCCACGTTTAGGAAACGAGCACGCAGAACGCCACGTTTAAGCTATCGAGTGGGCTGAAATCGCACGCAAATTTCCACGTTTACCAGTTTATTTGGTAAACGTGGAAAATAACGAGCCAATTTGGCTAAACGTGGCGGCCTGCGCGGAAGTTTGGTCGGCCGCCAACCATTCTGGGCTAACTGTGGCGGTCTGCGCAACGTTTTGCATAAACATGGCATTTTGCGTGGTGGTTTGCCCGACCGGGCGCCGCCCGTAGTATGGTGCACCACGTCGGATGGGGGGCGGGCCGCTCGCGGCGCGCCGGGACGCGGGGGAGTTGCAGATGCCGGGAAGACGGATGCGCAGGGTCGTGCGCAGGCTCAAGGAGAGGATCGCGCTCAACCCGCGCACGTTCAAGCTGTACTCCGTGCTGCGCGTGCTCGTGATCGTGACGCTGGTGCGCTGCATCATGACGCAGCGCTGGGAGGGCGTCGCGATCTGCGGCCTCGTGCTGGTGCTCTTCCTGGTGCCCGCGCTGATCGAGGACCGCGGCCAGCTCGAGATCCCGCCGCTCTTCCAGAACATCATCTACGTCTTCATCTTCGCGGCCGAGATCCTGGGCGAGGTCGACCACTACTACGTGCTCGTCCCCGGCTGGGACACGGTGCTCCACACCATCAACGGCTTCCTGTGCGCGGCCGTGGGCTTCTCGCTCGTCGACCTCCTCAACCGCTCGAGCAAGCGGGTCAGCCTGTCGCCCGTGTACGTGACGCTCGTGGCGTTCTGCTTCTCCATGACGGTCGGCGTGCTGTGGGAGTTCGTGGAGTTCGGCTTCGACACCACGCTGGGCCTGGACATGCAGAAGGACACCGTGGTCACGTCCATCTCGACGGTCTCGCTCGACCCTACGCACACGGGACAGCGCGTCCGCATCGACGGCATCGCGGACACGGCCATCACGACCGCGTCCGGCAAGACGACCCACATCCACGGCGGCTACCTCGACATCGGCCTGATCGACACCATGAAAGACCTGCTGGTCAACTTTGTGGGCGCGGTCGCGTTCTCCGTCATCGGCTACCGCCACCTCAGCCGCGGCGAGCCCACCGGCTGGGCCGAGGGGTTGCGTGTCACGCCCGTCTCCGCCGCGGAGGACCGCGAGGAAGAGGAGAAGATCGACCGCATGGAGCAGGAGCACGAGGCGGGCCGCCCGCGCTAGGGTAGCCCGCCTCGCGGCGTGTCCATTACAGCGTGGCGAGCGCCTGGTCCAGGTCGGCCAGGATGTCGTCCGCGTCCTCGAGCCCGCACGAGAGGCGCACCATCGCGGGGCTGATGCCCGCGGCCACCAGCTCGTCGTCGGTCATCTGGCGGTGCGTGGAGCTCGCCGGGTGCAGGCAGCAGGTGTGCGAGTCGGCCACGTGCGTCTCGATGTTGCAGATCTTCAGCGCGGCCATGAACTTCTCCGCGGCCGCGCGACCGCCGGCGACGTCAAAGCTCACGACGCCGCAGCTGCCGTTGGGGAGGTACTTCTCCGCCAGCTCGTGGTAGGGGTCGCCGGGGAGTCCGGGGTAGCGGACGGAGGCCACCTTGGGGTGTTTGCTCAGGAACTCGGCCGCGGCCTGGCCGTTTGCGCAGTGGCGCGGCATGCGCACGTGCAGGCTCTCGAGGCCCATGTTGAGGTAGAAGGCGTTCTGCGGGCTCTGGATTGAGCCGAAGTCGCGCATGAGCTGGCTCGTGGCCTTGGTGATGAAGGCGCCCGCCTGGCCGAACTTCTGGGCGTACACGATGCCGTGGTACGACTCGTCCGGCGTGGTGAGGCCGGGGAACTTCTCGGCATGCGCCATCCAGTCGAAGTTGCCGGAGTCGACGATCGCGCCGCCCACGTGCACCGCGTGGCCGTCCATGTACTTGGTGGTGGAGTGCGTCACGATGTCCGCGCCCCACTCGATGGGGCGGCAGTTGACGGGCGTGGGGAAGGTGTTGTCCACGATCAGCGGCACGCCGTGCGCGTGGGCCGCCTTGGCGAAGCGCTCGATGTCGAACACCGCGAGCGCCGGGTTCGCGATGGTCTCGCCGAACACGGCCTTGGTGTTGGGGCGGAACGCGGCCTCGAGTTCCTCGTCCGAGCACAGCGGAGAGACGAAGGTGGTCTGGACCCCCATCTTGGCCATAGTGTGCGCCAACAGGTTGAACGTGCCGCCATAGATGGCCGAGCTCGCCACGATGTGGTCGCCGGCCTCCGCGATGTTGAAGCACGCGAAGAAGTTCGCGGCCTGTCCGGAGCTGGTGAGCATGCCGGCGGTGCCGCCCTCGAGCGCCGCGATCTTGGCCGCGACGGCGTCGTTGGTGGGGTTCTGCAGGCGCGTGTAGAAGTAGCCGGAGTCCTCCAGGTCGAACAGGCGGCCCATGGCGTCCGACGTGTCGTACTTGAAGGTCGTGCTCTGCACGATGGGCACCTGCCGGGGCTCGCCGTTCTTGGGCGTGTAGCCGCCCTGCACGCAGGTGGTGCCGATGCCGTGCTCGTTCTTCTCGCTCATATGCGCTCCTGTCCGTTGTTTGGGAAGACATGAAGGAAAGCTGAGAAGTACGTTAGCATTCCGCGGGCCGCGCCGTGGCATGGGTGGCAAAGGTTGTATCATCTTGGGCATAAGCGGCAAGGGGAGGAGGCACGCATGGCAGACAGGGACGCGACGGCCCGCATGCGCATGTTCCTCATCCAGGTTTGGCTGAACTACTCCGCATAGCCCTCCGGGAACCAACAGACTCATACACGGTTGGCGCGTGCTCAACGGCAACCCCGTCGGCTCGATCGAGCCGCTGGTGGACATATCCAACTACGTGTGCCTGCGGTACGCGCTTCCCGGCTTGAGGCGCCTCCATGGTGGGGCCGGCAGGGACCCATCCCAAGTTTTTTTTGGGCCCGTGCGTAACGCGAGGGGGTTTGTGTGTGCTTTGGACCTTGCACGGGAGGTAGTGAAGACGGTGCGAGCGTACGAAAGTCCATCTGTCGGTAACGAACGAGGAACTGCGTGCGGCCCAGAGGCTCCGGTCTGCCGATCGAAGGCGATTTTCGCCAGAAGTGGGCCGGCGAATCACACACAAACCCCCTGCGGCTGCAAGCTGGTCGAAAAAAGTTCGCCGCGACGCTGCCAGTCCACCGTCGCATTCGTCCCATCTGGGCAATCGCAGCAGCAGGGCAGCGGTTTGGTGCAAGAATGTGAATCGTCGGGGATGGCCCCGGCAGACGTTCGGTCTGACGATTGGCCCACGTGGCCTAAGGGATAGAAGGAGGGAACATGGGCGAGCACTTCTCGTCCGCGGTGCTCACCGCGTCGACGGACATGAGCGAGAGCATAACCATTCGCGTCGGCAAGGCGGTGGCGGGTCTGCTCGTGCAGCACGAGCTCGTCTCCTTCTACTCCGTGGCCGAGCGGTCGGCGGTCTCTCGCAGCACGCTTTACCGCCGGGACGACCTCCGGCGACTCGTGTGCGCCGCCCGCGAGGGCGCGAACGGCGTCGCCGGCACGCGGTCGCGCGACGCGGCGTCCGAGATTGCGCGGCTCGAGCTCGAGAACGCGCGGCTTCGCGCGGCGCTCGCGGCGACGCAGGCGGAGCTCGGCAACGCGGCGGACGAGAGGCGTGCCCAATATCCCCAGCGCGCCCAGCGGCGCCAAGGGCACGACCTGCTACGGCTACGACTGCCGAGGCAACAGCGGTGTGGCATCAGCCTCACGCTGATTGCGGCGTAGGGGCCGCAGCATCCGCCTGAGGGCCATCAGACAATCCAACACAAACGATTCCCGTTAGTTCAATGGCAGAACTCCTGGTTCTGGTCCAGGTGATCCGTGTTCGAATCGCGGACGGGAAGCCAGCTTCCAAACGGGGCGTGGCGAAATTGGCAGACGCGCGGGCCTCAGGTGCCCGTGGATTCCAGACCATGCGGGTTCGAGTCCCGCCGCCCCGACCATCCAACCATCTGTCCGTTTTAGCTCGGACTCAACATAAATATGCCGCTTAACAGCACAAATGCAAGGGCCTTGCACACGGCGGACGTGCGTTGGGAGTGGGTTGTATCATGCGGGTGAGGGGCCAAGGGCTTCTCGCCCGCATGACTTTGCGACCGCGATTGGAATTGACATGCCACTTACCTTTGTCCGCCAGGACATAACCCGCATGCGGGTGGACGCGATCGTCAACGCCGCCAACGAGCGCCTCTCCATGGGCGGCGGCGTGTGCGGTGCCATCTTCCGCGCGGCCGGCGAGCGCCGCATGCGCGAGGCGTGCTTGGCAATCGGCCACGTGGGCTGCGGGAACGCCGTGGCCACGCCCGGCTTTGACCTGCCTGCACGCTGGGTCATCCACACGGCCGGCCCGCGCTGGGACGCCGGCTTCGCGGACGACGCGCACCGCCGCACCCTGCTGGCTAGCTGCTACACGCGCTCGCTCGACGTTGCGCGCGGCCTGGGTGCTGCGTCCGTCGCGTTCCCGCTCGTGTCCTCCGGAGCGTTCGGTTGCCCCAAGGACGTGGCCATGGACGTGGCGACCACGGCGATTCGCGGCTGGCTCTGCGACGCCGCCGCGGGCGAGAAGGACGCATCGGGCGAGAAGGACGACCCCCGTGACATGG
>NZ_JBJEHW010000044.1:0-5033 GCF_051876455.1 Parafannyhessea sp. | reverse complement strand
ATGACGTCGTGCTGGGCGAGGACCTGCGAGATAAGATCGGGCATGGGGCCCTTGCGGCCGGCGAGGACCATGGCCTTGGCCTGCTCGGCGGGGTCGTCGGACGTGGCGGCCTGGGACGCGGCGTCGGCCGTGGCATGAGGCGGGCATTCTGCAGGCACGCCCTTTGCGCCGAAGCCGCCCGCCGGCGCCGCGGCCGACGCCTTGTCGCTTCGCGTCGCGTAGTTGGCCACGTAGTACTGGGCGCTCTCGTCCTCGCCCGTGAGCACGCGCCAGCTGTTGACCACGTCCATGATGCGCTGCTGCATGGGATTGATGATGCAGAGGTCGAGTCCCGCGGCGAAGGCCGCCGCGAGGAACGTGGCGTTGACGAGCGGGCGGAACGGCAGGCCGAAGCTGATGTTTGAGACGCCGAGCACCGTGCGCACGCCGGGGAGCTCGCGCTTGACGAGGGCTATGCCGTCCAGGATCGCGCGCGGCGCGCGCTGGTCCGTGGAGGCGGCCATGCAGAGGCAGTCCACGATCACGTCCTCACGGGGGATGCCCGCGGCGTCCGTGGCGGCCACGATCCTGCGCGCGATCTGGAGGCGGCCCTCCGCCGTCTGGGGGATGCCCTTCTCGTCTATGGTGAGGGCGACCAGCGCGCAGCCGTAGTGCGCCGCGATGGGGATGACGGCGTCCATCGTCTCTTGCTTGCCGTTGGTCGAGTTGATGATGGGCTTGCCCGGGTAGCTGCGGACGGCCGCCTCGATGGTCTTGGGCACGGCGGAGTCCACCTGGAGGGGCAGGTTCGTGACGCCCTGGAGGTCCGCCATGAGGCGGCGCAGGGTGGCGGACTCGTCGATCTCGGGCAGGCCGGCGTTGACGTCGAGCACCTGCGCGCCCGCGTCCGTCTGGCCGATGGCCTCCTGCATCACGTAGTCGTAGTTGCCGGAGCGCAGGGCCTCCTTCATGCGGCGCTTGCCCGTGGGGTTGATGCGCTCGCCGATGACGCCCACGTGGCCCATGGGGATGCTCACGAGCCGCTGCGAGCTCGTGACCGCGAAGTCGTGGTTGACGTGGCGCGGGGTGGGGGTGCGGCCGGCAAGGAGGTCCTTCTCGCCCGCGATGTAGTCCGGCGTGGTGCCGCAGCAGCCGCCGACGACCGTGACGCCCGCGTCGAGCATGCCCGCGACGGCCTCGCAGTACTCCCCGGGCGCGATGTCGTACAGCGTGACGCCGTCCTCCACGCGGGGGAGCCCGGCGTTCGCCTGCGCCATCACGGGGACGCTGGACCAGGGGAGCATGCGCTCGACGAGCGGCGCCACGTCCTTGGGGCCGAGCGAGCAGTTGATGCCCACGACGTTGGCGCCGAGCGAGCTCAGCGTCTTGGCGGCCACCTCGGGCGTGGTGCCCAGGAACGTGCGCCCGTCCTCGCCAAAGGTCATGGTGCAGAATATGGGCAGGTCGGAGCACTCCTTTGCCGCGAGGACGGCGGCCTTGGCCTCCGCCAGGTCCGCGACGGTCTCGATGATGAAGAGGTCGGCGCCCGCCGCGTTCGCCGCGCGGACCTGCTGCGCAAAGAGTTCGTAGGCGTCGTCGAACGGCAGCGTGCCCATGGGCTCGAGGAGCGACCCCGTGGGGCCGATGTCCGCCGCGACGTAGCGCGCGCCCGACGCCTTGGCGCAGGCGACGGCGGCCGAGAAGACCTCCTCCACCGTGGCCGCGTCCCCCAGCTTGGGTGCGCTCGCGCCAAAGGTGTTGGTGGTCACGACCTCCGAGCCGGCCTCGACGTAGGCGCGGTGGATCTGGGTGATCTCTTCCGGGTTGGTGAGGTTGAGGAGCTCCGGCAGCTCGCCGGCGGCGAGGCCGCGCGCCTGGAGCTGCGTGCCCATGGCGCCGTCGAACAGCAGGAAGTCCTCGCCCGCGAGCACGCGCGCCAGGTGGTCGTCCTTCACGCGCAGGTGGCGCTCGTCGTAGGTGCCAAAGTACTTGCGGGCGTCGATCGTGCCCACGCCCTTGGTGCCGGGCTTGGGCGCGGCCTGGGATCGGCTAGTCATGACAGGTCCTCCCTGTGGTTGCGCGAAGGTTGCAGAACGCGCGGCAGAAGCAGTCGGCGCAGCTCGCGTGCGTGGACTTCTGCGGCGTCTTGAACATGCCCAGCACCGCCGTGACGCTCTTGGTGGGCGTCATGAGCAGGGTGGGGCTGAGCGTGATGCCCAGGCGGCGGCGCGCGTCGAGCGTGTCGAGCAGGATGGGCTGCGTGTCCATGGGCATGTCGCCGTAGCCCGGCGAGAAGCGGAAGTTGGTGTAGAGGCCGTCCCGTGCGGCGATGCCTACGAGCGTGGCCTCGGCTGCGTCCGCCGCGCGCTCGACCATGGTCGTGGCGGCGGCGTCGAACAGCACCTGCCCCAGGTTGTCCGTGAGCGAGAGACGCTTGAGCTCCCGCTCGACGCCCATGCCGATGGTGACGGCGAACACGCCCACGCGCACGGCCCCGTCCATGTGCTTGCGCATGGACTTGCCGCGGAGCGTGAGCGCGGTGCCCTCGAGGTCGACCTGCGGGGTCCCATCGGGAAGCTCTTCTTGCCCGGCGACGTCGAACGTGGCGAGGCTCGCCCGCGGCTGGCCGATGGAGAGGCAGCGCGCGATCGCGCCGTCGAGGCGCGCGTCGAGCTCGGGCGTGACCTCCTGGCCGCGGTAGCCCAGGTAGCGAAGGACCTCCTTGCGGTCGATGGAGTCGATCTGGTAGCTCTTGAGGATGGGGACGACGGGCATGCTACTCCTTGAGGTAGCCTGCCTCGAGCAGGCAGTCGTGCGTGGCGCGCCCGATGGACGGGCGGTTCATGGTGTAGATGTGCAGGCCGTCGACGCCGTTCTGCGCGAGGTCCACGAGCTGCTCGCAGGCGTAGGCGATGCCCGCCTCACGCTGGGCGTCCTTGTCGTCGCCGGCCGCGACCAGGCGCTTGATCACCTTTGCGGGGATGGAGGCGCCGCAGGTGAACGCCATGCGCTGGATCTGCTGGACGCTCGTGAACGGCATGATGCCCACGACGACGGGGACCTTGATGTGCTTGCGGACCAGCAGGTCGCGGAAGCGGTAGAAGTCGTCGTTGTCGAAGAAGAGCTGCGTGACCAGGAAGTCGGCGCCGGCGTCGACCTTGGCCTTGAGGTGCTCGACGTCCTCGCGAAGCGACGCGGACTCGACGTGGCCTTCGGGATAGCACGCGGCGCCCACGCAGAGGCCGGTATCCTTGAGGTAGCTCACGAGGTCGGAGGCGTGCTCGAAGTCGATTGCCTCGCGTCCGGGCGCGCGGTCGCCGCGCAGTGCCAGGACGTTCTGGACGCCCGCGTCCTTGATGGCCCGCACGTAGGCGTCGACGTCCTGCCTTGAGGAGCCAAGGCACGTGAGGTGGGCGAGGGCCTGCGTCTTGCCGGCCTGCTGGATGGCCCGGGCCACGTCGACGGTGTGCTGGGAGTTGCCGGACCCGCCCGCGCTGAACGTAACGCTGATCCAGTCGGGGTGGTTGAGCGTGAGCTCGTCCGCGATGGACGTGGCCTGCTGCATCGACATGTCGCCCTTGGGCGGGAAGATCTCGTACGAGAAGGTCTGCTTGCTCCTTAGGATGTCATCGATGCGCATGTCGTCTCCCTTATCGCGAGTGCGGTCAAAATCGTCCAAGATAGTTTGAATATCATAGTGCAGGCGATTTGGCCCCATCGCAATCGGAACCGTTCGGAAATGGTTTGCCGGGGGACAAGGCCAGCCGGGCGAGAAGGACGCGGGGCCCCACCGGCACGCGGCGTGCCAGGCGCTAGTACAGCGGCAGCTTCCCGGTCAGGGGGTCGATGTCCTCCGCGCGGAGCGGCTCGAACGCGAGGCACGTGTACGTGGCCTCGCCGTGGAACTCCGTCAGGCCCGCGTCGCGGATAAGCGCGACGGCAAAGCCCAGCTCGCGACCACGCTCCGCGAGGTCGAGCAGCGCCTCCTCGGAGTCCACGTACACGCAGACCTTCGCGACGCCGGCGTCGAACCAGTCCGAGAGCGCGCTTCTCGGCGTGCCGTCGTCGTCCAGGTAGACCCAGGTGGGGCTGCCGTCCTCCGCGGTCGCCACGCGCACCTGGTCGAGCCGGTGCTCGCGTGCCAGCGCCATGAGCGTGGCCTCCACGCAGGCGTGCCCCGCCTGGGCGGCGATCTTGCCCTTCCGCATCTTGAGGTCGCGCCTCATCACGATCATCTGCTTGGCAAGGTAGGACGAGCTTGGCATGGCATCTCCGCTCCGGTGTTGTTTGCAGTCGCCTCACCACTATAGCGGCGGCCCGCTCGCATACGCCCCGCCACCTGCCGCCTTACGTCCTCTTCACGCAAACGTTTCCCAGCCCTTGCCCGCGCCTGCGCGCCAGCTGACGCTCGGAAGCTACATTCAACCTGTGTTCAGTAAAAGTGGCGTTTCGTTCCGGGCTTTAGGAAAACATTTCTCGAGAGGAAGATTTGCATGCCTGACAACCACCCAGGTACTTCCAACTACACCGTCCGTCTGATCAAGCGCAAGAGCGCCCAGATGTTCGCAAGGGGTGCCCTTGCGGTCACGCTCTCGGCCGCGATGGGCACGGCGATGATCCCGACACAGGCGATCGCCGAGGGGCTGGATGCCGCCACGACCTCCACCGAGCAGAAGGCGACCACGACGGACTCCGCCAAGAAGGTCACGACGGGCGAGAAGGACGAGGCCTCCAAGTCCGGCACCACGTCCAAGACTGCCACCAAGGCCACTGCCGCGAAGGCGAAGGCTGACGCCGCAGACGAGACCCCGACCTTCGACCCGAAGACCGTCGTCTACAACGCCGGCGACGTGAGCATGACCGTGGACGGCAAGAGCGAGGGCACCTTCAGCGTCTTCCAGGTCGCCACGTCCTGGACCGCCGGTACGCCCAAGAAGGACGCGGACGGCAACTGGACGTGCACGCTCACGATCACCCCGAAGGACGAGAACAAGATCGCCGGCCACTTCGGCGACTCCGGCTACGAGCTCGACACCGCGAACTCCAAGCTGACG
>NZ_JBJEHW010000043.1:0-5053 GCF_051876455.1 Parafannyhessea sp. | reverse complement strand
GCTCTCCCAACTGAGCTAATTCCCCGTTCGTTGGTGCGAGGGATATATTACCAAAGTCGCCAACCCGGTCAAGCGGAAATTTTGACTTCGCCGCGGCCGCACATCAGTTGTGAAATTCCTTCACAAACCGCTACACTGCATCCTATGCGGGAAACCTTCAGTTGGGCGCACGCCAGGTCCAAACGCGACGCCCTCCGCCGCCGCTCCGGCGCGCGGGAAAGATGAAATCCAATCCGAACGGAGACAGAAATGAACGACGCGTGCAAGAAGCTCAAGATCGTCTGCATCATATCCCTCGTGGTGGGACTTCTCTCCACCGTCTGCTCCATCGCGCTCATCGTGGTCAACCACATGAACCCCCGCGCCTACGTGGCGCTCATAGACGGCGTGCTCTGCACCTACATGGGCTTCCACTGCGCGCGCCAGATCAACGTGCCCTCGAACGCGGACCACATCAGGAAACTGAGCTCGGTCATGGTGCTCGTCATGTTCTTCTGCGCCGCCTACATCCTCGTTGCGCCACAGAAGTCCATGGCCGAGGTATTCGTGGGCTCCACGTGCGTCGTGATGGCCCTTCTCGTCTTCGTGCTCGCCAAGAAGGTCGTCACGATCCTCGAGGCAAAGTAGCTCGACCTCGCGAAGGCGGGCGAGAAATATGGGCGCCTCTCCCCTAGCATGGAATTCCCATAGACCGTCCCGTGGGCATGTCGCTGCGGGACGGTCCTCTTTTCGGAATCCCACCGATGGCATGGTCCTGGTTCCCACGGGCGTCTGTAGTACGGTTACAAAAAAGGTCGAACAAGAGACCCTGCTCGACCTGACAATCATTATGGTGGGCGATGCTGGATTTGAACCAGCGACCCCTTCCGTGTGAAGGAAGTGCTCTACCCCTGAGCTAATCGCCCCTCAGTGCGGTAGCTATACTAACAGAACAAGTGCCCCTGTAAAGGCGAGAAGTTCGTCCAAACACAAAATAGTTTTCCGTCTGCTGGCTTACGACGCTTTTACCTGCGACAACACGGATTCCAACCTTGGATATTTTTTGAGCGATCAGCCTCAAGACACTACGCGAGCATGGCTCGGTCGATGTCCTTGGTCGTTTCGGCCCCGCACATCTCCATGGTGTCGCCCAGCTCGCGCGCGAGCTGGCCAAGGTAGTCGCGAACGCCTTCCTCACCCGCGCCATACGTGGCAACGGCAAACGGTCTGCAAACCAGGCACGCGTCGGCGCCCAAGGCCAGCGCGCGGAACACGTCCAGACCCGTGCGGATGCCCCCATCGACGAGGACCGTGACCTTCTCGCCCACCTCGTCCGCGATGGCGGGAAGGACGTCCGCCGTTGCGGGGACGCCGTCCTGCACCCTTCCGCCATGGTTGCTCACCACGATGCCGTCCGCGCCGGACTCCACGGCCTTGCGCGCGCCGCGTACTGACATGACCCCCTTGAGGACGAAGGGCGTCCCCGCCGCGTGGCAAGCGTCCGCGATGCGTGCGAGCTCAAAGGTTGTCTTGGGACCGGCAGGCGGCTCGAACCCCTTGAGGAAGGGAAGCCCCGCCGCGTCGATGTCCATGGCGATGGCCGCTGGGCGCGCGTCGAGCGCGAGCTCGAGCTTTGCCATGACGGTCTCCATGTTCCAGGGCTTGATCGTCGTGACGCCCCGCCCGCAGAGTCTCTTGATGTCGCGAACCGCGGACTCGTGTATCGCGGCGACCATGCCGTCACCGGTCCACGCGAGCGAGCCGGCCTCTGATGCCGCGTTGAGGATGCAGGAGTTGTAGTCCTCCATCTCCCACTTGTCGCCATAGTGCAACTTCACGTCACCCAGCGGGCCGATCATGACGGGAACGGAAAGCCTCCTGCCAAAGAAGTCGACGGAGGTGTCCGCCTCGAACCGATCGTGTATGGTGTCCATCTGCACGAGCACCCGCTGCCACGCCTCGTAGTTACGCGTCGCGACGGTGCCCGTGCCCTTGGCGCCCGGTCCCGGCATGTGCGATCCGCAGGCGCGTCCGTTGCAAACGGGGCACGCCTTGCACCAGGGTCCCATGTTGCCGCGTGCGGCCGCCGCCATCTCCTTGTAGTCCATGATCTTCTCCAAAAAGCGGCCGCCTCCCGAGGGATGCGGCCGCATTCGATTGCCTGTCACACGCAATGGCCCGGGTACTACGCCCTCTGGGCCTTGACCTTCTGGGCGAGAAGGGCGGCCACCTTGTCGATGGCAACCT
Source organism: Parafannyhessea sp. (assembly GCF_051876455.1). NCBI lineage: Bacteria > Bacillati > Actinomycetota > Coriobacteriia > Coriobacteriales > Atopobiaceae > Parafannyhessea > Parafannyhessea sp. The sequence goes on along the minus strand of NZ_JBJEHW010000043.1, from coordinate 2,827 downwards.
CCGTGCGTTCGCCGGTCGCGCGGTTCTTGAGCTCGACGTTGCCGTTCTTGACGGCCTTCTTGCCACAGACCACCTGGTAGGGCATGCCCATGAGGTCGGCGTCGTTGAACTTGACGCCGGGGCGCTCCTTGCGGTCGTCCACAAGGACGTCGATTCCAAGGTCCACGAGCTGGCTGGCGACCTTGTCTGCCACGGGCCAGACCAGGTCGTCGTGGACGTCCAGCGGAATGACCTCGACCTCGTACGGGGCGACGCTCACCGGCCAGATGATGCCGTGCTCGTCGTGGTGCTGCTCGACGATGGCTTGCAGCGTGCGGCTGATGCCGATGCCATAGCAGCCCATGATGAGGGGCTTCTCCACGCCGTCCTCGTCCATGAACGTGGCACCCATGGCTGCAGAGTACTTGGTGCCAAGCTGGAAGACCTGGGAGACCTCGATGCCACGTGCAGCCTTGAGCGGAGCGCCACACTTGGGGCAGACGTCACCCTCCTTGGCCGTGATGATGTCGACCCAGTCACCGTCAGCGATCTGGAAGTCGCGGCCGGGCTTGGCGTGCACGTAGTGGTACCCAGGCTCGTTGGCGCCAATGGCCCACCACTGGGACTCCCTCAGGGAGACGTCGTAGCACGCGCGGACCCCCTCGGGAAGGCCGATGGGCCCGATGAAGCCCTTGACGAGGCCGAACTCCTTGAGCTCGTCCTCCGTCATCATGTGGTAGGCGCCAAAGGCGTGCTCGGCCTTGACGTCGTTGAGCTCGTGGTCGCCGGGGACGAAGCAGACGACGGGCTTGCCATCGCCGTCGACAAGGGCGAGCGCCTTGCGCGTGCCCGCCTCGGGGACGTTGAGGAACCTTGCCAGCGCTTCGATGGTGGATGCACCCGGCGTCTCGACCTTCTCGAGGTCCCCGGCCTCTCCGTCAACGAGGTTGATGGCGGCAGTGGCCGCCTCGGTGTCGGCAGCGAAGCCGCAGTCGTCGCAGTAGACGAGGGCGGCCTCCCCCGCGTCAGCGATCGCCATGAACTCGACGGAGGTGTCTCCACCGATCTGGCCGGAGTCCGCCACGACGGGCAGTGCCCTAAGCCCAACGCGCTCGCAAATCTTGGCGTAGGCCTGCTTCTCCTGGTCGTAGCACTCCTGCAGGGACTCCTGCGTGGCGCTGAAAGAGTAGCCGTCCTTCATGATGAACTCGCGGCTGCGCATGAGGCCGAAGCGGGGGCGACGCTCGTCGCGGAACTTGTCCTGCATCTGGTAGAGCGTCACGGGCAGCTGCTTGTAACTGCGGAGCTCGTTGCGCACGAGGTCCGTGAACGTCTCCTCGTGGGTGGGGCCGAGCGCGTACTCGTGGTCGTAGCGGTCGCTCAGGCGCATGAGCTCGGGACCGTAGTCGTTCCAGCGTCCGCTCTGGTGCCAGAGGTCGCCGTCGGTGAGGATGGGGACCTGCATCTCCTGAGCGTCTATGGCCTCCATCTCGTCGCGGATGATGTCCTCGATCTTGTTGATGGAGCGCCAGGCGAGCGGCAGGTAGCTATAGAGGCCCACGGCGCCGCGACGCATCATGCCGGCGCGAAGCAGCAGCTTGTGGCTCGCGAGCTCGGCCTCCCTGGGGTCCTCCTTGAGGGTCGGGGCGTAGAGCCTCGACATCTGCATGTACTTTCTCAACGTACTTCCTTCCAAGTTCACGACCAGCCGGCGCGTGCCGGCACGAACACTATCGCGACATTCTACGCGTCCTTCTCGCCCGCGTCGTCCTTGACGTCCCGATTTGCCCCATCGCCGTAGCGACGCTCGATCTCCGAGAAGAGCTCGTCAACGATCCTGTCCTCCGGGACGGTGCGAATCTGCTTTCCGTTCTCGAAGAGGACGCCCTTGCCGAGGCCGCAGGCGATGCCGAGGTCCGCGTCCCTGGACTCGCCGGGGCCGTTTACGACGCAGCCCATGACCGCAACCGAGATGGGCGCCTTGACCTTCGCGAGTCGCCGCGAGACCTCGTCGGCCATGCCGATGAGGTTGACCTGGCAGCGGCCGCAGGTGGGGCAGCTCACGAGCTCCGGGTGGAGTCGGCGCATCCCCAGGGCGGAGAGCAGGTCCCATGCGACGTTGACCTCCTCGACGGGGTCTGCCGTGAGCGAGAGGCGCATCGTGTCGCCAATGCCCTGCTCGAGGAGGATGCCCACGCCAGCGCAGTTCTTGACCGTACCCTGACGGAGCGTGCCGGCCTCCGTCACCCCCACGTGCAGCGGGATGCTGGGCAGCTCGCGCGAGAGCATGCGATAGGTCTCGAGCGTGACGGGCACGGAGTGCGCCTTTGCGGAGAGCACCACGTCCGTGAAGCCACGAGAGGCGAAGTGGTCAACGTAGCTCCTGGCGGACGCCACGAGCTTCTGCGGAAGCGTAAGGTCCTGGCGTTCCGCGTACGTTGGGTCGAGCGAACCCGCGTTGACGCCGATGCGAATGGGGATGCCCTTCTCGCCCGCCGCGTCGATCACCTGGTCGACGCGCTCGAAGGAGCCGATGTTACCCGGGTTTATGCGCAACGCCGCGGCTCCCCTGCGCGCGGCCTCAATGGCGAGCCTGTGGTCGAAGTGGATGTCTGCCACCACGGGCAGGGGACTCTGCGCGCAGATCGCCTCGAAGCCGTCGAGTGCGCCCGCATTTGGTATCGCGACGCGTATGATCTCGCAGCCCGCCTTTGCAAGCTCCTCTATCTGCGCGAGCGTGGCCTGCGGATCAGAGGTCTTCGTCGTGCACATCGACTGCACCGAGACGGGCGCGCCGCCACCCACGGCAACGTCGCCAACGTGCACCTGGTGCGTTAGGTTTCTGGCG
>NZ_JBJEHW010000042.1:0-5062 GCF_051876455.1 Parafannyhessea sp. | reverse complement strand
GATGGGACGCGCGTCCGAGCCGATAACCGTCGTGTGCAGCGACTGGTACCCGTTGGGCTTGGGCATCGCGATGTAGTCCTTGAAGCGCCCGGGCAGCGGGTGCCAGAGCGTGTGCACCGCACCGAGCGCGGAGTAGCAGTCCCCCACCGTCTTGGCGAGCACGCGCAGCGCGATGAGGTCGTAGATGTCCGAGAACTCCTTGTTCTTGCGGGTCATCTTCTGGTAGATGGACCACAGGTGCTTGGGCCTGCCGGTTATCTGGTAGTCGGAGAGCCCCACGCGCTTGAGCTCCGCGTCGAGCACGCGGATGGCCTCGCGCGTGTTCTGCTCGCGCTGTGCGCGCGTCTCCTGCACCATGCGGGCGATGCGCTCGTACTCCTCGGGCTCGAGGTAGAAGAACGCCAGGTCCTCGAGCTCCCACTTGATGGAGCTGATGCCCAGTCGGTCCGCCAGCGGCGCGTACACGTCCATGGTCTCGCGCGCCTTGAACCTGCGGCGGTCCGCCGGTAGCGCGGCGAGCGTCCTCATGTTGTGCAGGCGGTCGGCCAGCTTGATGATGACCACGCGGATGTCCTTCGACATCGCGAGGAACATCTTGCGGAGCGTGAGCGCCTGCTTCTCGTCCATGGAGCTCACGTTGATGGAGGTGAGCTTCGTCACGCCGTCCACGAGCTCCGCCACCGTGGGGCCGAACTTCTCGGTCAGCTCGTCCAGCGTCACGGGGGTGTCCTCCACGGTGTCGTGGAGAAGTGCGGCGCAGATGGGGTCGGCGTCCATCTTCAGGTCCTTGGCCAGGATGTACGCGACCTCCACGGGGTGGTTGATGTAGGCCTCGCCGGAGCGGCGGCGCTGGTCGCGGTGGCTCTCGGCGGCAAAGTCGTAGGCGCGCTCGACCTTCGCGAGCGCCTCAGGGTCAAGGTACGAGGCGCACGTGCTCCTCAGCACGCGCCAGTTGTCCGCCTGCGGTACGTTCTTTCGTCGCGCGGGGTCCGCGGCGTTTGAGGTGTCTCCCATGGGAACCCCTTTCAATAAGATTCCACTAGCCTACCACGTGGCCGAAGTCCGGTGTTATTGGCCTTGTAATTCTCTCGAGCAGCTCCTCCGTGGGCGCGGCAAGCACCCAGTCCCTGAAGGCGTCGAACGCGTCGCGCGAGCGCAGCCCCTCGAGGTAGCGGATCGACTTGTCGAGCTCCATCCGCCGCGGCGACTCCACCATCCGAATGCGCCGGGCGGAGCCGTAGCCCGAGGTCTCCAGGAACCCGAGCTCCCGGAAGATCGACACGCCGCAGGACACGCTCTTCTCGTCCAAACGCGACGCGGGGTCGATCTCGAGCGCGAGCTGCGCGATGTCGGCGTTGGAGGACGAGAAGGACGCGTCGTCCTCCTCCGCGGCCGCCTGCTGGGCCAGCGTCCTGAGCGCGCGGTACAGCAGCACGAGGTCGCTGCGCGCCGGCGCCGCCGAGGACACGATGCGCTCGTTGATGCGGGCGTCGCGGCTGCCAAAGAGCAGGTAGATCTGGGCATCGGCGCCGTCACGACCCGCACGGCCGCTCATCTGGTTGAACTCGATCGAGCCGAACGGCATGTGGTAGAGCATGACGTTGCGGATGTCTGGCAGGTTGACGCCCTCGCCGAACGCGCTCGTGCTCACGATGCAGCAGAGCTCGCCGGAGCGGAAGGCCTCCTCCACGCGCAGGCGGTCCGCCCGCGAGAGGCCCGCGTTGTAGAACGCAATGCGGTGCGCGAGCTCGGGGATGTTCTGCCTGAGCATGCGCGCGAGCGAGACGGACTGCTCGCGCGAGTTGACGTAGACCACGGTCTTGAGGCCCGTGGACACCACGTTGACGAGCACCGCCTCGCGGTCGCGCACCTCGCGCAGGTCGCGCAGGTGCAGGTTCTGGCGGACGGAGTCGTCCACGATCACGTCGTCCTGCGCAATGGGCAGCAGGCTCAGGATCTCTCGCGCGACCTTGGGCTCCGCCGTGGCCGTGACGGCGAGTGCCGTTGGGTTGCCGAGCGCCTCGAGCACCTGCGGCATCTGCGCGTACGCGCTCCGGTTGCCGCCACGCGCGCCGGCCATGTGGTGCGCCTCGTCCACGACGACGAAGGACACCCGCCCCGCCTGGGCAAACTGGTCGCGGTGTATCGCGAGGAACTCCGGGGTCGTGAGGATGACGTCGGCCTCCCCCGCGGCGAGCGCCGCGAAGGTGCTGCGGCGCTCCTCGAGCGGGGTCTCGCCCGTGAGCACCTCGACGCGCATGCCGAGCTTGCCGAAGGTCGACTGCAGGTGGTAGGCCTGGTCCGCCACGAGCGCCCTGAGCGGGTACACGAAGACGCTCGCGCCGTGGCCGAGTATGGCCTCGCGTGCCGCGTGCAGGTGGAAGATGAGCGACTTGCCGCGCCCCGTGGCCATGACGCACAGGGTGGAGCGGCCCTGGCCCAGCTGCTCCACGGCGAGCCGCTGCGCCTCCAGGAGCCGGTGGGCGCCTATGAGCGCGCGGCGGAGCTCGTCCGTGAGCTCATCCGGCCCGAGCGTCCCCAGGTAGGAGCGTACGGCGCCGGCCGTCTCCTCGGCGGCGTCGTCGCTCGCGGGGGCGTGCGTGCGCTCCACGCTGATGTTGACGCCTCGCGAGGGCTTCGCCTCCGTTCCGCCCGTAACCTCGAGCACGCTCGCCTCGTACGTGGCGCCGGCGTCCATGAGCGGCGCGAGCGCCGCCGCGATCTGCCTGCGCAGGTAGCCCAGGGGACGTCCGTCGGAGCGCCTCACGGCGATGGCGTTGGGGTCGGCCCCGTTGTCGGGCTCGCGCACGAGCGCGAGTCCCTCTCCCCTGGCGAGGCCCTCCGTGGCACCCTGTCTGCCGTCGAAGCTCACGCCCACGACCTTGGTGGAGAAGCGCTCGGCCTCGGCCACCGTGGCGTACTCGTCACGCGAGAGTATCTCGCCGGCGCGCGAGAAGAGCTCGTCCGCCAGGCCGTCGGGCTCGCCGTCGGGCGCGGCCGCGTCGCGGTAGGCGATGTCCTTCACCATGAGCTTTGGCTTGGTGCGGCCCTGCCACGTCTCGCTGACAGGCTCGAACACGAGGTCGACCGCGCCCTCGCAGTCCACGGCGCGGTCGATCTCCGGCGCGCGGAACATGATCGCCGCGACGCTGCTCACGCCGTCGGTAGCCACGAAGCGCAGGTGGTTGCCCTGGCCGCCCACCTTGGCGCGGTTGCGCATGGTGACGCCGCGGACGCCAAAGAGCGGCTTCTTGTTGCCCTGGCCAAACGGCTGCATGACCTCGAGCGCGTCGATGTTGGGAATCGTCATCTCGTCGAGGCCAACGATGGCGGTGACCTCGCCCCGGTCCTCGAAGTCCTCGGCGGGAAGGGCCTCCATGGCCTCCTCGAGCGACTCCCTGAACGAGTCGAGGTTCGCGGCGTCGCAGGTGACGCCCACGGCACCGGCATGCCCGCCGAAGCGCACGAGCTGGTCCGAGCACTGGTCGACGGCGTGGAAGAGGTCGACGCTGCCGACGGAGCGGCCCGACCCGCGCGCGATGCCGTCGGAGATGGAGAAGAGGATCGCGGGCACGTGGTAGCGGTTGGCGATGCGGCTCGCCACGATGCCCTTGACGCCCTCGTGCCAGCCCTCGCCACCGACCACGACCACGCGGCCCCCGTCGTAGGTGGCCTCGACCTTGGCCATGGCCTCCTCGGTGAGCTGCGCCTCGATCTCGCGCCGCTCCGTGTTGGTCCGCTCGAGCCTGCCGGCGAGCGTCGCGGCCTCGGCAGGGTCGTCCGTCAGCAGCAGGTCGAAGGCGACGTCCGTCGTCCCCATGCGGCCGGCCGCGTTGAGGCGCGGTATGAGCGAGAAGGGCAGCTCGTCCGAGGTGATGGTCTGCAGGTCGACGCCGGCCGTCGCGGCCAGGGCCAGAAGGCCCGGGCGGCGGGTCCTCCTCATGCACGAGATGCCGTCCGCCACGAGGGCGCGGTTCTCGCCCGTGAGGAGCATCATGTCCGATATGGTCCCCAGGGTCGCCACTTCGGTGTAGCGGCGCCAGAGATCGTCCCGCCCGTGGCGGCGGCCAAGCTCCTGCACGAGCTTGAGGGCAACGCCAGCGCCCGCGAGCTCGCGGGAGGGGTTCTTCTCCTCCAGCTTGGGGTCGCACACGGGGACGTTCTCTGGCACGAACTCCGCCGGCTCGTGGTGGTCGGTCACCACGACGTCGATGCCCTGGGTCCTGAGCCACGCGACCTCGAGCTTGGACGCGATGCCGTTGTCGACCGTCACGATGAGGTCTGGGTGGCAGCCCTCGATCACGCGCGTGAGCGCGTCGCGCGAGAGCCCGTAGCCCTCGCCAAAGCGGTGCGGGATGTACGGTGACACCCTTGCCCCCAGCTCGCGGAGGCCAAGCGTGAGCAGGCAGGTTGCGGACATGCCGTCCACGTCAAAGTCGCCAAAGACCGCGATGGACTCGCCGGCAGCGATGGCGCGATCGACCCTGTCGGCCGCCTCACGCATCCCGGGGATGACGAGGGGGTCCTGCCAGTCACGCTCGAGCGAGGGCGAGAGGAAGCGTTTGGCCTCCTCCACGGTCCTGATGCCGCGCGCGGCCAACGTCCTCGCCACCAGGGCGGGGACGTGGCACCCCTCGGCGAGCCGACGCTCGGCCTCGGGGTCCTGCGGTAGGAGCTCCCACCTTCTGCTGTTGGCGAGCCCGGGCACGGCTACTCGGCTCCCCCGGCGGCGTCAGCCGTCTGAGAGGGTGCCGCGGCAGCGTCCCACCCGTACTTCTCCTCCAGCTTGCGCCACTTGGGCTCGCGCGTCTTCCAGATGGAGAGCAGCGGGCTCGCGACGCCGAAGCTCGAGTACGTGCCCAGCAGCTCGCCCACGAGGATCGCGAACGCGAAGTCCTTGAGCGTGGAGCCGCCCAGCGCGAGCATGCAGATGACGGGCACGATCGTCGTGATCGTGGTGTTGATGGTGCGGACGATGACCTCGTTGATCGAGAAGTTCGCAATCTGGTGGTACGTGCGGGGCACGCCGTCCTTGAGCTGCTTGGCGTTCTCGTTCACGCGG
>NZ_JBJEHW010000041.1:0-23188 GCF_051876455.1 Parafannyhessea sp. | reverse complement strand
CGTTGAACGGCAGGAGCGCCGGCACGATGAGCGCGATGACCGCCTGGGTGGACATGTGCGCGTAGATGGGCGTCACGATGATGTTGGCGACGATGCAGAGAAGGACGCTCACGACGGCCCCGATCACCATGCCGACGATGGCGCCGCGCATGGTGGTGTCGCGCTTGTACACGAGCGACGCGGGAAGCACCATGGCGAGCGTCGCGATGATGGCCATCAGCATGCCCCAGAAGCCCGAAGCCGTGGCGATGTGGGGGAGGTAGCTGATGATGGACACGGCGACTCCCGTGGCGGGACCGAAGGCGAAGCCTGCGATGAGGCAGATGATCGCGGACGGGTCGTACTTGAGCCAGGGCACCGCGGGAAGGATCGGGAACTCGATGAAGAGCGTGCAGATGGCCGCGAGCGCGCAGAAGAGCGCGGTGACGGCGATGCGCTTGGTGCTCCAGCCCGAGCCCTGCTCCGTGGTGGAGTGGGTGTCGTGACGTGCGAAGGTGGAGTCTTGTGCCATGGTGACCTCGTTTCTCCCATCCGGACTGTGACCGTTGGTCCTGGCATCTCACCAGGTCAGCCGCTCTTTTCTGTGCGGCGCGCGGACTCGGGCACCTGCCCATACCGCCAGTGGGGAATTTCACCCCGCCCTGAAACTGACGGCAAGACCATAGCATTTCTCGCCCGCGTGGTGAAGGGGAGAAGTTCGTGCGGTGGCGATTCGTAACATTTCGCACGTGTGGGCAGTCCGTGCGGGGGCCCGGGGCGTCGGCCGAGGCGCCTTTGTGCCACGGGATGGCTGCTATAATCTTGGGGATGCAATGGCATGCGACGGCCGCGTTGGGGCGGCTTGAGGGAGTGTGATACGGGCATGTCTGACAGTGCCTACCACTTGGATACGTTGGGTTGGCGCCTGCGCGCCATCGTCGGCGAGGAGAACGTGCTCGAGTCCGAGCCGATGAGCGAGCACACGACGTTCAGGATCGGGGGTCCGGCCGACTTCTACGTGGTTCCGGACGACCCCGAGGAGGTTGGCGACGTGGTTGCCGCCTGCAGGGAGGAGGACGCGCCCTACTTTGTGCTCGGCTGCGGCAGCGACCTGCTCGTGAGCGACGACGGGTTCCGCGGCGTGGTGATCGCGCTGGCGGACGGCCTCACGAACGTGAGCGTGAACGGCGAGGAGATGACCTGTCAGGCGGGCGTCACGCTCAAGGAGGCGTCCGAGATGGCCTGCGAGCTGGGGCTTTCTGGCCTCGAGTTTGCCTGCGGCATTCCCGGCTCCGTTGGCGGCGCGTGCTTTATGAACGCGGGCGCCTACGGTGGCTGCACGTCCGACGTGCTCGAGAGCGTGCGCGCCCTCATGCCGGACGGGTCCGTCCAGAGCATCGACGTCGACGACCTGGCGATGGGGTACCGCAAGAGCCGCGTGAAGGACGAGGGGCTCGTCGTGCTCTCCGCGACGTTCAAGCTGCACGAGGGCAAGCCCGAGGACATCCGCGCGCGCATGGACGACTTCACGAGGCGCCGCGAGGAGAAGCAGCCGCTCGAGCTTGCGAGCGCGGGCTCCACGTTCAAGCGGCCCGAGGGCTTCTTTGCGGGAAAGCTCATTACCGACGCGGGGCTGAAGGGCTACCAGGTTGGCGATGCCGCGGTCTCGAAGAAGCACGCCGGGTTCGTGGTGAACCTGGGTCACGCGACGGCGGCCGACGTGCGTGCCGTGATCGCGCACGTGCAGGACGAGGTCGACCGCCAGTTTGGCGTGCGCCTCGAGCCCGAGGTGCGCTTCCTGGGCGAGGAGCCAGGGGAGAAGGGCCCGGCGCCGCGCGCCTAGCGGCCCCCTAAGAGGCGGATCCGCGCGAGGTGAGGTCCGCCATGGCGGCGTCGATGCTCGTGGCGACCGCCTGAACGGACGAGAAGTCCTCCGGCGCGTCCGAGAGGATCGCGACCACGTAGGGACCGCCCGTCCCCCACACGACGCCCGCGTCGTTTGTGGCGGGGCGGGCGTCGCCTTCTGCCGTGGGGTACCAGCCGGCCTTTGACCAGGTCTGGTGGGATGCGCCGAGGGCGTCCCTTATGGGCGAGGTGACGCGGTTGGCGAAGAGCGACTGCAGCGCCTTGGCCGCCGTGGTGCCCGACGTGAGGTACGCGTAGGACGCCTGCCACTCCTGCGCGAGCTGGCGTGCCGTGCTGAGCGGGTAGTGGGGCCGCGCGTAGTCGTCGAGCGAGAGGTAGGCACCCGTGGAGACGTCCGCCGACTGCAGCCACGCGAGGAAGTCCTGGCGTCCGCGTGCGTCGGAGAGCGCGACGTAGGTGTCATTGTCGGAGTTCAGGATGATGGGCGTTGCGGAAGCGAGCGCGTCGTCGAGCGAGAGCGTGCCCTTCTCGACCTCGAGCGAGAAGAGCGAGGTGACGTACGGACCCTTTATCGCGCTCGCGGTGTAGAACGCGGCGTCCGGGTCGTAGGCGAGCGTGTCCCCCGTGCCGAGGTCGATGGCGTATATGCCCAGGTGGTAGCCCTTCTCCTCGAACGCGGCAGCCGTCTGGAGCAGCTGCGTGCACGCCGTGCCGCCTGCAAAGGAACCCGCGCCCGTGAACTGGAGGTCCTGGCTCGCGCCGAGGGAGGCGCCGCTCACCCGGTGGGTCGAGGGCGAGGACTCTGCGTCGCGGGACGCGGCGGAGCGATGCGCATGGTGCGCGGCCTTTCGCGCCGTGCCGGACGTGCGCGCGACGGTCGCCTGGCGAGCGGGCGTGGGGGCGAGCGTCGCCTGGTAGACGCCCGTGTAGAGCGTGCCGATAAGGAGCGACGCCACGGCCACCTCTGCAAAGCAGAAGGGAAGGCCGCGGCGCGCGTGATGTCGTGCGTTGTGGTGCGTTGGTGTCAAGTGCCGGTCTGACCCTAGTTCTTGAGCGAGTTGATCGGTGCGGGGAAGCGGCCACCGCGGTGCGCGAAGACCTTGCCGGCATACGGGTTGACGTGCTGCACGGGCGCGGAGCCAAACAGGCCGCCGAACTCGAGCATCTCGCCCTCCTTCTTGCCGATGGCGGGGATGAGGCGCACGGCCGTCGTCTTGGTGTTGATGACGCCGATGGCCATCTCGTCCGCGATGATGCCGGCGATCGCCTCGACCGGGGTGTCGCCCGGGATGGCGATCATGTCGAGGCCCACGGAGCAGACGCAGGTCATGGCCTCAAGCTTCTCGATGGAGAGGGCGCCGTCCTCGGCCGCGCGGATCATGCCGGCGTCCTCGGACACGGGGATGAACGCGCCGGAGAGCCCACCCACGCTGGAGCTGGCCATGACGCCGCCCTTCTTGACGCAGTCGTTCAGCAGCGCGAGGGCGGCCGTCGTGCCGGGTCCGCCGCACTCGCCCACGCCGATGATCTCGAGGATCTTGGCCACGGAGTCGCCCGCGGCGGGCGTGGGGGCCAGCGACAGGTCCACGATGCCCTTCTCGACGCCCAGGCGCCTGGAGGCCTCGCGGCTCATGAGCTCGCCGGCACGGGTGATCTTGAAGGCGGTCTTCTTGATCATCTCGGCCACCTCCATGAGGCTGGCGTCCTTGGGCAGCTGCTCGAGCGCCGCCGCCATGACGCCGGGGCCGGAGACGCCCACGTTGATGACCGCGTCGGCCTCGCCGGAGCCGTGCGTGGCGCCCGCCATGAACGGCGAGTCCTCCACCATGTTGCAGAACACGACGAACTTGGCCGCGCCGTAGCAGTCGATGTCCGTGGTGGCCTGCGCGCAGTCGATCATGGTCTGGGCCGAGAGGAGCACGGCGTCCATGTTGATGCCCGCTCGGGTCGAGGCGATGTTGAGCGAGGAGCAGATGCGGTCCGTCGACGCGAGCGCCGAGGGAATGGACGCGATGAGGCGCCGGTCCGCCGAGCCCATGCCCTTCTGCACGAGCGCTGAGAAGCCGCCCATGAAGTCGATCCCCAGCGTCTCCGCGGCGCGGTTCATGGCCTGGGCGATGGGCGTTAGGTCCTCGTCCTTGCAGGCGGCCGCGATCTGCGCGATGGGCGTGACGGACACGCGCTTGTTCGCGATGGGGATGCCGTACTCGCGCTCGAGCTGCTCGGCCGTGGGCACGAGCCTCTCCGCGGTGGTGGTGATGCGGTCGTAGATCTTGGTGCACATGCGGTGCATGTCCTCGTCGGCGCAGCCAAAGAGCGAGATGCCCATGGTGATGGTCCTGAGGTCAAGATTCTGCTGGGAGACCATGCTCAGGGTCTCGGCTACCTCTTCTGGGGTGATTGCCATGAATACTCCTCGGTCGTGCCTGGCCCGCGTGGCGCGGGTGTTAATGTTGGGAACAGTATGCAACCATAGCGCCTCGCGACGTGCGTGGGCGCCCGCTCTCCCAAATGTTTACGAACTCGCCCTGCGTTGGGCGAGAAGAACGCGCGCCTTCGGCCGCAACGCGCCGCCACCGTGCGCCGCGCCGTTGCCTAGGCCTGCGTGCGGAACCGGAAGGCCGTGGTGAAGCGGAAGGCGTGCCCCGCCGCGTACACGGCCTGGGGGAAGTTCTTGTGGTGAATGAAATCCGGGAAGAATTGGGTTTCCAGTGCGATGCCGTATCCTGGGCCGTAGTGTGCGCCGTCCTTACCGCGAGCCTCGAGCGCGCCGGCACTGTACACCTGCAGGCCGGGCGAGTCGGTCAGCACGTCCATGCTGATGCCCGTGACGTCGCCCGTGAGCGTGCAGGCGCGCTCCAGGTGCTCGTCGTTGTGGAGGACGTAGTTGACGTCGTAGCCGCCCAGGGCGCGCACGCCTTCCTCGATCGGGCGCGGCTGCCTGAGGTCGAACGGCGTCCCCTCCACCGGGGCGACCTCGCCCTTGGGAATGTGGTGCTCGTCCGTGGGCGTGTAGGAGTCCGCCTCCACCTGAAGCGTGTGCCCAAGGGCGCTGCCCGAGGCGTGCCCGTTGAGGTTCCAGTACGCGTGGCACGTGAGGTTGACGAGCGTCGTGTCGTCCGGCATCGCGTCATAGTCGATGCGCAGGGCGTCGTCCTCGGTCAGGGTGTAGGTGACGTTCACGTCAACCGCGCCAGGGAACCCCTGGTCGCCGGGGCGGCTGTGGAGGTTGAGCGTGACGGAGTCGTCCGTCGCGCGGCTGGCCTGCCACAGGCGGTGGGAGTAGAGGTGCGGGCCGGAATGGAGGTTGTTCTCGCCATCGTTTGCCGTGAGGCGGTGCGTCGTGCCGCCCAGGTCAAAGCGTGCGCCCGCGATGCGGTTGGCGTTCCTGCCCAGGATGGCGCCCATGCAGTGGGGGTTGTCCAGGTAGCCGGCAACGCCGTCATAGCCCAGACAGACGTCCGGCCTCCCACCGTGGCCGTCCGGCACGCGCACGCTCACGAGGCACGCGCCCAGCTCGCAGATGCCAGCCTCCAGGCCGTGCGCGTTGCGAAGCAGGTGCAGGTGCACGTCACGACCGTCCGGCATGGTGCCGAACGCGATGGACTCATGGCTCATGGCTCCTCCAACCCTTGTGCCAAACGCCGCAAAGGGCGACTGTCACCATGCTACCCGAGCCGCCGGCCCCGGCGCCGCACGGGTGGACGAGCGGCTAGACCACCTCGGGCATCGACGTCGCGACCCGGATGACCTTGCGCACGCCCGCCTCGCGCAGGGTCCTGACCTGCTCGTCCGTGGCGCCGTCGTCCGTGATCACGGTGTGCGCCTCGGCAATCCCCGCAATGGGGTAGGTGTACACCTGACCGAGCTTCGAAGAGTCGAGAAGGACGAAGTGCTCGCGGGAGTGGGCGAGCATGAGCGCGTCCACGGCGCACTCGGGCATGGTGTTGGAGGTGAGGCCGCCCTCCGCGCTGATGCCGCTGCAGCCCATGAAGCACTTCGCGGCGTGGTAGCGCCCGATCACGTCCATGGTGAGCTCGCCCGTGAGCGACGTGCGCGGCGGCATGGCGTTGCCGCCGGTCAGGAGCACGGTCTGGCTGAGGGGTCCCTTGAGCAGCATGACCTTGCTGTTGTTGGTGATGATGGACACGTCCTGCGCCGTGATGCTCTCGATGATCTCCAGCGCGGTGGAGCTCGCGTTCACAAAGATCGCGTCGCCGTTGGCCACGTGGTGCGCGGCCTCCGCGGCGATGGCCTTCTTGGCGAGCACGCGGCGCGAGCCGGAGGGCCGCCCCAGCTCGTCCACCAGGCTCACGCGGCCGTACTGGCGCGTGACCATGCCCTGGCCCTCCAGGCTGTCCAGGTCGCGCCTGATGGTGAGGGGCGACACGTCAAAGCGTTCCGCGAGCTCCGCCACGCTGGCGCTCTCGCGCTCCTCGAGCAGCCTCACGATGGCCTGCCTGCGCCTCGTCACGAACGTCTCGCTTCGCCTCATGCGTCGACCGCCCCGTCCCGTAAGCCTTCCGATTGCCGCCCCGCGGCATTCCGTTCCCTACCATTTTATGAACGGAGTGAACGTTATGGGAGAGCGTTCTTTCCTATCTGGTGTTCCATTGCGCATAACAATTATAATATATGCATTTGTTAACATTTAGGCTCCTTGTGGTCGATTGCGGATTCAGAACGTTCATATAAGTAGAAATTGCTTCAAAATAGCAGGTAACAAGCACGGTGTATGTTCTTCTCGCCCGCGTTGCCCGCGCGTGCGCACGGCATTCCCCTGGGGTCGGACGTTTGAAAATCACAAGTAAACGGCTGAATAGTATTAATTTCTGATTGACTTTAGATTCACCATATGTCACATTTCGGCTGTGAGAGAAATTTGACGGACGCGCGGCCCGGCGGTCGGATGGATTCCGGCGCGTCGCCGCGCACGTGGCGCGAAGGCGCGCCAGAAGGGAGCGGGCAATGGCTAAGTACAGGGCGCTTGTGTGCTGCCGCGCCGGCGTTGGTTCCAGCGCAATCCTCGAGACCAGGGTTCAGCAGGTCGTGGCTAACGAGGGTTGGCCCATCAGCACGCAGCACGGCTCCGTCGACCAGATCAAGGACTTCGACGGCGACCTCATCATCACCATGTCCGACCTCGGCCTCATCCTCGAGGACGAGGGCAAGAAGGACCTTCCCTACGTGGTGAGCGTCCGCAACATCGTTGACGCGGACGAGATCAAGGCCGGCCTGGAGGGCTTCCTCAAGTCCAAGGGCGAGCTCGCCTAGGCGCTTTTCCCAGCTAATCCAGCCCCCTCGCGGGGCACATTCGAAAGGAAGTCCACATGGACCTTGGTACCCCTTGGAAGAAGCTCGACGCACCCGTCGCCGAGGAGGAGCTCGCGTGGGTCGACAGGTACTGGCGCGCCGCCAACTACATGTCCGTCGGCCAGATCTACCTGCGCAGCAACCCGCTCATGCGCTCGGACTGGGTGGACGAGAAGACCGGTGAGACCCGCGACTTCGGCCGCGCGGACGTGAAGCACCGCCTTGTCGGCCACTGGGGAACGACCCCTGGCATCAACTTCCTCATGGGCCACGTCAACCGCCTCATCCACGACCACGGCCAGAGCGTCGTGTTCTTCATGGGGCCGGGCCACGGCGGACCCGCCGGCACCTCGCAGTCGCTGCTCGACGGCACGTACCGCGAGATCCGTCCCGACATCACGGACGACGAGGCCGGCCTCGAGAAGTTCTTCCGCCAGTTCAGCTACCCCGGCGGCATCCCCAGCCACTTCGCGCCCGAGACCCCCGGCTCCATCCACGAGGGTGGCGAGCTCGGCTACACGCTCTCGCACGCCTACGGCGCCGTCCTCAACAACCCAAGCCTGCTCGCCTTTGCCGTCGTGGGTGACGGCGAGGCCGAGACCGGCCCGCTTGCCACGTCCTGGCAGACCAACAAGCTCGTGAACCCGCTCACGGACGGCATCGTGCTCCCCGTGCTGCACCTCAACGGCTACAAGATCGCCAACCCCACGATCCTCGCCCGCATCTCCGACGAGGAGCGCGACGAGTTCTTCCGCGGCATGGGCTACCACCCCTACACGTTCGTGGCCGGCTTCGACGACGAGTCCCACATCTCGATCCACCGTCGCTTCGCCGCGCTGCTCGAGCAGGTCTTCAACGAGATCTGCGACATCAAGTGGCGCGCGCTCGCCGGTGAGAAGGCCCGTCCCGCCTACCCGATGATCATCTTCAAGACCCCCAAGGGCTGGACCTGCCCCAAGTACATCGACGGCAAGAAGACCGAGGGCAGCTGGCGTGCCCACCAGGTGCCCCTGACATCCGCCAAGGACACGCACGAGCACTTCCGCGTCCTGCGCGGCTGGCTGCGCTCCTACAAGCCCAACGAGCTCTGGGACGAGAACGGCACCCTGCGCCCGGAGGTCACGGAGTTCATGCCCAAGGGCGAGCTGCGCCTGGGCGCCAACCCCAACGCCAACGGCGGCCTGATCCGCGAGGACCTCGAGCTCCCCGACATCCACGACTACGAGATTCCGGTGGCCGAGAAGGGCCATGGCTACGGAACCACCGAGGCCTCCCGCGTGTTCGGCAACTACACGGCCGACGTGCTCAAGCTCAACCTCACGAAGTTCCGCGTCTTCGGTCCCGACGAGACGGCCTCCAACCGCCTGCAGGCCGCCTACAAGCTCACGGACAAGCAGTGGGACGCCGGCTTCAACGCCGACCCCGAGAACGACACCTACCTCAGCACCACGGGCGGCGTGATCGAGCAGCTGTCGGAGCACCAGTGCGAGGGCCTGCTCGAGGGCTTCATCCTCACCGGTCGCCACGGCGTCTGGAGCTCGTACGAGTCGTTCATCCACGTGGTCGACTCCATGATCAACCAGCACGCCAAGTGGCTCGAGGCCACGGTTCGCCACATCCCCTGGCGCAAGCCCATCGCCTCCCTCAACATCCTGCTGTCCAGCCACGTCTGGCGCCAGGACCACAACGGCTTCAGCCACCAGGACCCGGGCTTCGTGGACCTGCTGCTCAACAAGAACTTCCACAACGACCATGTGACCCAGATCTACTACCCGGCCGACGCCAACATGCTGCTCTGCGTGGCACAGGAGGCCTACAAGTCGACCAACAAGATCAACGCGATCTTCGCCGGCAAGCAGCCCGCCCCCACGTTCCAGAGCATCGACGAGGCCCAGGCCGAGCTCGACCGCGGCGCCGCCGTGTGGGATTGGGCAGGCAACGTGCGTGACGGCCAGAAGCCCGACATCGTGCTCGCGTGCTGCGGCGACGTGCCCACGCTCGAGATGCTCGCCACCTCCGACGCCCTGCAGGACCTGGGCATCAAGGTGCGCTTCGTGAACGTGGTCAAGCTCCTTGCGATCCAGGACCACGAGGAGAACGACGCCTCGCTCACGGACGACGAGTTCAAGGCCATGTTCGGCGAGGACGTGCCCGTGCTCTTCGCGTTCCACGCCTACGCCCACACCATCTACGGCCTCATCCACGGCCGTCCCAACCACGACAACTTCCACGTCCACGGCTACATGGAGGAGGGCTCCACGACCACGCCGTTCGACATGCTGCGCCTGAACGAGATGGACCGCTACGCCCTCGCGGCACACGCGCTTGAGATCCTGGACGCCCAGAAGTACGCCGACAAGATCCGCGAGTACCGCGACTTCCGCGACGAGGCCTTCCAGTTCGCGGTCGACAACGGCTACGACCACCCGCGCTTCACGGAGTGGAGCTGGCGCGACGTCGTGGGCCAGGACAACTCCGCGGCCGCCATGTCCTCGACCGGCGGCGACAACGACGAGTAGTCCTTCTCGCCCGGCGTATGCCACGCATTCCCGCATGGCGCTTGCAGCGACATAGCACCTGTATGGAGGGGTCTCGCTTTGCGGGGCCCCTTTCGCGTGCGCGGATGCGCCGTGGTACCCTGCTTGCAGTGCACGGAAGGGAGCGGGTGTGATCCAGGACATTGGGGACCGAAGGTTCGACATCACCTATCGGGCGGTGGAGCCCGAGGCGGGGGACTACGCCCTCGCGTACCAGGGCTCGGCAACGCTTCTGGCGGAGAAGGACGGCTCCCTCGTGCTGCCGCGCGTCCGTGACTGGGTGCGCGGATCGGCCGGGGGCGGGCAGGCCGTTGCGGACCTCTGCCTGCGCTACCTCTTTTGCGTGGGCGACGCGCGGTTCTTCCTGGTGGACGACGCCGCCGTCGAGACGGGCGCGGTCGAGTGCCCGCCGGGCTTCGTGTTCGCCTCCATCCAGACCATGCGGTTCTACGAGCCGCGCTGGCTGGCTTACGCGGCCGTCGCGGGCATGCAGCTGTGGCGGTGGTACCGCAACAACCGCTACTGCGGGCGCTGCGGGGCGGAGCTCGGGCACGTGGCCACGAGCCGCGAGCTCGTGTGCCCCTCGTGTGGCAACGTGGTGTACCCGCGCATCAACCCCTGCATCATCGTGGGCATCTGCTGGGGCGACCGGCTGCTGCTCACCAAGTTCGCACAGGGGCGCATCAAGCACTACGCGCTCGTGTCGGGCTTCTGCGAGGTGGGGGAGACCCTGGGCCAGACCATCGAGCGCGAGGTGATGGAGGAGGTCAGCCTGCGTGTCAGGAACCTCCGCTTCTACAAGAGCCAGCCGTGGCCGTTTTCCGACTCGCTGCTCATGGGGTTCTTCGCGGACGTGGACGGCGACCCGATGGCCGCCCACCCCGACCACGTGGAGCTCTCCGTGGCGCGCTGGGTGCACAGGTCCGACCTGCCGACCTCGCACGAGGACACGTCGAGCCTCACGAACGAGATGATCGAGGTCTTCGCGCGCGGCGAGGAGCCACGCTAGGGGGTGCGCATGGGGGAGTATCGGCCCGGAGAGGGCGACCAGGGCGAGCACACGCAGTACGACTACGACGACCCGCGGCGCTACACGTCGCAGCGGCAGGGCAAGGCACCGGCCGCGCAGCCCGGCGGCGGGGCGGTCGTGAGCAAGCGCTCGCGACTCTCGAGCGCGCTGCACGACGCCGCGCGCGGCCGCGGCTCCGCCCAGCAGGGCTCGCGCTTCTCGCGTGACTCCCAGGGCAACGCCTACGAGTACGGCCAGCCCTACCAGGGGCAGTACGACCAGTACGGCAACGGCTACGGCGACCAGTACGGTGCTGGGTATGGCGACCAGTATCCCGACCAGTACGGGCAGTACGGCCAGGCCTCCGGCAACGGGGGCGGCGGTCTGGGCGGGTGGCTCCAGGACCGCCGGGCAAGGAGGGCGATGCGCCCGCGCCGCGAGCATCCCCATCGGGCGAGGAACGTGTTCCTTCTCGTCCTGGGCATCCTCGTGGCGCTGTACGTGCTGATCTGCGTGCCAATAGACCAGGGCATCGCGTTTTCCGACTCCGAGGCGCAGAGCCTTTCCGGCCAGACGTCCGCGCACATCCCGCTCACGCCGTACTACGTGCTGCTGCTCGGCTCGGACGCGCGCGAGGGCGACACCGTGAGCCGCACGGACACGATGATCCTGTGCCGCATCGACCCGATTCAGGCCAAGGTGACCATGGTCTCGATCCCGCGTGACACGATGGTGACGATAGAGGGCCACGGCACGCAGAAGATCAACGCGGCCTACGCATATGGCGGGGCGGCGGGTGCCGCTGCCGCCGTGAAGAGCCTCTTGGGCGTGAGCATCAACCACGTGGCGCTGATCCACTTTGACGGCGTGCAGACGCTGGTGGACGCACTGGGCGGCGTGACCGTGAACGTCCCCGTGGACATAAACGACCCCAACTACACGGGCCTCGTGATGTCGGCCGGCACGTACACGATGGACGGCAAGACGGCGCTGCTCTTCTCGCGCGTGCGCCATGGCTTTGCCAACGGCGACTACCAGCGCCAGCAGGACCAGCGGATCCTGATTGAGGCCATCATGAAGAAGGCGCTCTCCAACCCGCTGGCGCTCCCCACGGTGGGCAAGGCCATGGGAGGGCTCCTTTCCACCACGATGCGCTGCTACAACATCATCCCGCTGCTCGCGCGGCTCGCGGTGGGCACGCCCACCATCTACTCCGCGTCGATCCCCTCGACCACGCAGACCATAGGAGGGGTCTCATACGTGGTCGCCAACACGCAGGAGCTGGCCACCATGATGCAGGTGGTGGAGTCGGGCGGCGACCCCTCGACCGTGGCGAACGGGCTCTCGTAGGGGCGCCAGCGAGGCGGTGCGGCCGGCCTACCGCGCGGAGCTTACAGCGTGGAGTTGCGCACGCGAACCTCGTATCCCATGCGCAGCTGCCGTGCGACGGTGGTGCGGTCCGCGATGCGCTCGAGCAGCATGCGTGCTGCCTCCGTGCCGGACGTCCAGTAGAAGAAGTGGACGGTCGTGAGCGTAGGCGTCACGATCTGCGACAGGTCGGAGTCGCCCACGCCGCACACCTGCACCTCGTCTGGCACGGCATGGCCAAACTCGCGCAGGCAGGTCATGGCGCCGTACGCGATGGAGTCCGTCGCGCACACCACGGCGTCGAGCTCGGGGTAGGCGTCGAGCAGGCGCTCCGTGGCCTCGTAGCCGGAGTCGACCGTGAAGTCCGCCAGCTCGCACGCGCGCTCGGGCACCTCCACGCCGGCCTTGGCGCAGGCGTCCAGGAACCCCTGGCGACGGTTGTGCCCGGCAGAGACGTCCTTCTCCAACACGCCCACGTAGGCCGGGTGCTCGGCATGCCTGAGCACGATCTGCGTAAGGTCGAGAAGTGCGTGGTAGTCGTCCTGGTAGACGCACGAGTAGCCGCCGAGCTCCTGGTCGATGATCACGATGGGGACGCTGAGGTTTGCCATGGCCTTGAGGTGCGCGTCGTCGAAGTAGGTGGCGATCAGGATGATGCCGTCGACCTCGTTTCCCTCCGAGAAGAGCCGGAGGTAGTCGACCTCGGCGCTGCCGTTGTTGTTGGTGTTGGCCAGCAGCAGGCGGTAACCGCGGTCGTTCAGCACGCTCGTGATGCCGCCGACGATGCGGCTGACGGATGCGGAGTTGATCTTGGGGAGGATGACGCCGATTACGTCCGTCTTGCCGGTGCGCAGGGTCTTGGCCTGTTGGGAGGGGGTGTAGCCCGTCTCCTCGATCACGCGCTTGATGGCCTCGCGCTTCTCCGTGGACACGTAGCCATCGTTGAGGTAGCGAGAAACGGTTGAGCGAGACACGCCTGCCATGCGGGCGATTTCCGTGATGTCCATCGGCCTTCCCTTCGACCCCTCTATGGTACGAGCCGCCCGTTTTCGGGACCGCGAGTACACACCAAGCCCACAACGATTTGTGCCCGCTGCCGCCGTGGGTGAGTTTGGTATGGTCTTGGTGCTCTTCTCCGCCACGGACTTTCCAGGGTAGGGGCATCAATCATACTGAGTGGGCTGGTACAGGGTCCGCAATGCGCCGCCGGCCGGCATGGCGCGAGGGGCTGGGTTTCATGAAGAGAGTAACTTTCTACTACGTTCGCCACGGCAGGACCGAGTTCAACCGCGACGGCATCATCCAGGGTGGCCGCGTGGACTCGCCGCTCGTGGAGGAGAGCGTCCCCACCATTCGCGAGAGTGCGAAGGTCCTGGCGGACGTCGACTTCGCGCGGTGCTTCGTGTCGCCGCTGGGGCGCGCGCAGCAGACGGCCGACGTGCTGCTCGAGGGGCGTGACGTCGAGAGGCGCACGCTCGAGGGACTGAGGGAGTTCGACTTTGGCGGCATCGACGGCAAGCCCTACAAGGGCAACCGCCTTGCGTTCGCGAGGTGCTTCCTCAGGCAGGACTTCTCGTCCGTGGGCGGCGAGAGCGGTGCCCAGGTGCGCGAGCGCGTGCGCCGTGCGTTCAAGAAGATGTACAAGGAGAGCTTGGACGGGGACAGCGTGCTCGTGGTGGGCCACGGCGCCTACGTGCGCTACGTGGTGCAGGAGTTCGCCAAGATGACGGCGTTCTCGCGCAGGGTAACGAGCACCACCATGCGCGTGCCCAACGCGGGGATCGCCCTGGTAGTCGCCGTGGACGGCGACTTCGAGCTCACGTGCATGCCCGTGAAGGCGGAGCGGTTCAAGAGGATCATGTCCAGCACGCTCGTCTAAAAAATGATGAAGAAGTCCGAGAGAAGTCCGGACAACCCCGAAACTGAAAGCAATTTCAACAGTATCTGACTACAGTCTCCCTTTGTGCCCGCGGTCGCAGGACATCTCCGCCGGCACGGTTGCGATCATTGGAGAATTGAATGTCAGAGGAAGTACCTACCAGTTTCGAGAGAAGGCTCGACGCGAAGCTCGTCCTTTCGGTCATCGCGGCGGGCATCATGTCGTTTTCCGGCGTGTGCGTAGAGACCGCCATGAACGTGACGTTCCCCACGCTCATGGCGGAATTCAAGATCGACACCGCCACGGTGCAGTGGATGACCACGTCCTACCTGCTCGTCCTCGCGTCGATTGTCCCCACGTCCTCCTACCTCAACCGCAGGTTCCGGACCAAGACCGTGTTCACGGTGTCGATGTGCTTCTACATCGCGGGCATCGTGACGGGCCTCACCGCCGTGAGCTTTCCCATGCTGCTCTGCGGCCGCATCCTCGAGGGCATCGGCACGGGCATCGCCCTGCCGCTCATGTTCAACATCATCACCGAGCAGGCGCCCCTCAAGAACATGGGCGCCATGATGGGCATCGGCACGCTGGTGACCGCGATGGCACCGGCAGTCGGACCATCGGTCGGTGGCTGGCTTGCCGAGAACTTTGGCTGGCGAGCGATATTCGCCGCGCTTCTCCCCATCTTGGTCGTCGCGTTCGCGCTGGGCATCGGGTCCATCCGACAGAGCCACCCCGTGGAGAAGCACAAGTTTGACGCCCGCGGATGGGCGTTCCTATCGCTCTCCTTCGTGTGCCTCGTGTTCGCGGTCGACTTTGGCGCAAGGCTGGGGTGGGGGAGTCCCGCTCAGCTCGCGCTCTTCGCGGGATTTGCCCTCCTACTGGCGCTGTTCGTCAGGCACGAGAAGAGCGCGGATGCGCCGCTCGTCCACCTTTCCGTATTCGGGAACTCCCGCTTTGTGCTGGGCGTGGTCTCCTTGGTCTGCCTGCAGTTCGTGGTGCTGGGACTCTCCTTCCTGCTTCCTAACTACTCGCAGCTCGTTATGGGCACGGGGCAGACGGAGGCCGGCTCGATTCTGCTGCTTGGATGCTTTGTCGGCGCTCTGATGGCACCACTCTCCGGCCAGATTCTGGACAAGCTCGGCGCGAGGAAGCCCATCCTCACGGGCGCGTCCTGCGCGCTCGTCGGCGTCGTCCTGCTCGAGCTGCTCAGCGGTGGCCTTCATACCGCACAGGCGACGGCCGTGTACGTGTGCTTCGCCTTTGGCCAGAGCCTGATGGTTGGCAACACCATGACCGCGTCGCTTGAGCGCCTGCCCGAGTCGACCCGTGCCGACGGCAACGCGGTGATCAACACGCTGCAGCAGCTTGCCGGTGCGCTGGGCACGAGCGTAGCGAGCGCAATCGTCAACGCGGCACAGTCGGGTACCAGTAACGTCGCACGCGCGACGATGCTTGGCACCAGGTCCGCGTACCTCGTGCTGGCCGTGGTGATGGTGGTACCGCTGCTCTGCATGGAGCGTGCGACGCGCGCCACGAAGGATGCGGCCTAGCCGAGCCTAGCCGAGGAAGTGTTCCTTGGCGAAGCCCATCCGCTGGACGCACTCCATCGTGCCGACGTACTTGCCCTCGCGGTCTCGGACGGCCATGTAGCGCACCAGCACGGGCTCCCCGCCCTTCTCCATCCAGATATCCACGGACTTCTGCGAGGTGGTCTTGAGCGTGTTGATCACGCCCTTGACCATCTGCTGGACCTTGGGCGGGTGGCAGTTCCACACCTTGCGGCCGAGGGCGGAGGCGGGACGCTTGAAGAGCTTCTTCTCTCCGTCGTCGTTCCAGTAGCGGTTGACCTCCTCGTCGTCGATGAACGTGATCTCGAGGGGGATGGTATTGAGCATGGCGTCGAGCTGCTCGGGGGTGAAGTTGCCGGACGGCAGGGAGATGAGGGAGCCAATGCCCCCGTCCTTGCCGTCGGCCCCCTTGACGCTGGACGAGAGCTTCATGTCGTTGAGGATGTACTTCTCGCCCGTCTGCCAGACGCCGACCGTCTCGGCGTCCACCATGCAGAGGTCGTAGCCCTTCAAGTCGAAGTACATCTTCAGCCACTCGTCGTCGGTGAAGTTGTCGACGCAGAGGGGGAGCAGGATGTTGGCCTCCTTGTAGACCATCTCCTCCGCGCGGGTGAAAACGGCCTCCGCGCGCTCCCTCCAGGCATCGTCGGTCGTGGTTGCGCTGGCAAGGTAGCGAAGCTCGTGGCGGATCTCGTCGTCGACGCCCCACATCACGTCCGCGGGTCCGCTGTAGCCATGGTTCACCTTGAGGATGGGGTAGAGAAGGTCACCCTTCTTGGAGTAGTGAATTCCCACCTGCTGGAGCTTGGCGATCTGCTCGCGCTCAGCATCGGTGCCGAGCGCCTTCCGCGCGGCCGCGACCGCCGCACCAATGGCATCGTTCTCGAGGGAGAAGACGCGGACCGGGTGTCCGGGGATGTTCGTGAGGACCTTCGTCTCGAATTCCGATCCCGTGCCCATGTTGGTCGCGAGGGAGTCCATGACCGCCTTCTCGGCATTCGCGATCTTCTCCTCCTTCGTGGCGCCGTGGAACAGGGCGGAGTGAACGTCGCAGAGCCTCTGGACGTCCTCGATCTTGGCGCCGCCCTCGATGAGGGTCTGCTCGGCGCGAGCAATCTCGGCCGCGTCGACGTTCTCGAAGTTCGCCACGAAGTCGGTGCGCACGTCCTCGAGGGGCTCGCCGGCGGAGAGGCGCGCCACGTAGCTCTGGAGAAGCTGTTGCCTGCCCTGCACGCCGTCGGCAGCCTGATTGCCTGCGGGATTGGCGGCAGCCTTCTGGCTGTCCGTCGGGGCGGCTTGCACGGGTGTGTTGGGTTTGGGGTTCGGGTTAGCGGCCTTGCCCTCGACTGAGAAGCCGTTGTCCTCGAGTGTCGCGAGCACCCTGTCGAGAGGGATGCCCTTGACCTGTGCGCCCTTGGGGATGGTCATGACGCGACCGACGGAGTTGAGCGCGACCGGCTTAGCCATCTCCGTGAAGCCCAGGGAGACCATCACGTCTACGATTTCCGGATACTGCTCCACGAGGTCGTGAACGC
The DNA here is from genome assembly GCF_051876455.1 of Parafannyhessea sp. Taxonomy (NCBI): domain Bacteria; kingdom Bacillati; phylum Actinomycetota; class Coriobacteriia; order Coriobacteriales; family Atopobiaceae; genus Parafannyhessea; species Parafannyhessea sp. Next base: position 6,131 of record NZ_JBJEHW010000041.1, on the reverse strand, counting down.
TCTTGTTGAGGTCGAGATACTTTGCCATGCGAGCCTCCGATTTGGTTGGTGGTGCGAAGCCTTTTCACACCGCATACGCTATCGGGACCTATTGCTAAAGAGTGTTGCAACTGCAACGCGAACAACAAATTACTACAAATGTAGTAGGAATTAAGCGCTCATCGTGCGCGGTACTCTGCCACTTGCCCGCGGACCATCTTTCAAGAATGGTCTGCGTCCCTCTTGAGTTTGTCTTCCATCGCCTGGACTAGGAATTCGAGCCAGGACTCCCTGTCGTGAATGACCTGGGAGACTGCATCGTCAAGCTCGGACGACAACTCGCCCGTTACCTTCCCAGCGGAAACGTAGTCTAGGAACTCATCAAGTCGGGCGTTATCGTGCGGTGATGATGCACCAGCCACAAGGAGTGTCGTATGCCTGTGCTCGTCAAGCACCAGGCTGGGATCCTCTTCGCACCGGTAAGCGAACTCGTATACCTGGCGATCGAGGCCGAGTGGGTCAAACGTACAGATGAAAACGACGTATGAGCTGTCGGGTTCGTCATAGAGGGATTCGCTTTGGTAGAGTTGCCCGACCGTCATGACGGAACTGTAATAGCGTGCGCGATTGGGCAGGTCATGCGTATCTGTGACATGCATCTCTAAGGCATAGCGCCTGCCCTGGTCGTCCCGAGCATAGACGTCTGGACGGACGCTGCGGCCGAACCCTACTGTGTTCAGTTCTTCTTGACTGCCAATGTGAACAAGGTTCTCTATGCGGTTGCCGGTGACGGCCTCGAGGACGTTCTTACAAAGCTTTGGGTTCTGCATTGCCTTGCCGAAGACGAAGCCGTTCGTAATCGTGAGATCGTTCCAGAGGCTCTTTGTGCGCTGCAACAGTGATTCGAGGTCTTTGTCCATGACTGTCTCCAATCTCGGGAACAACAGTTCGTGTAATAATAGTAGTCTAAAAGCAAGATGAAAGCAATAATAAAGTTAAATGAAAGATATCTGTAATATTGTGAAAATGACGAATGGTGGCGGGGGAGGCGCCCCTTTCCGACCAATTGTTTCGGCTTGGAGAATGACCGAGGTTTTCCGTCTCACGGTCGTTCGAGAAGTGCGATAGTACCCTCACCGCGTCCGAGTGGGCGCGTCGTTCAAAGGAGCCCAAGCGATGACCGACTTCATCGTTGCGCACATGATTGACACCGACCTCGCGGCCAGCCGCGTGGTACTTGGTGCCGTACGTGGGCTCCTACTAGCGAGCGTGCGCTAGGCCACATTACATTGTTGGCTAGCGCGTAGGTTCGACCCGCCGATTTCATCGGGGTCTGGCGCTCGCATAGTCATCCTTACATATTTATGCGGCGTCGGATTCTTCGGCGGATGGTTGCTTGTACCGTTACGAGTCACCCCATCCGAGAGGAGCCATCGCATGACCCGCAAGATCAACATTTTCGACACCACGCTGCGAGACGGGGAGCAGTCGCCCGGCGCTTCCATGAACACCGAGGAGAAGCTCGTCATCGCCCAGGAGCTGCTTCGCATGCACGTGGACGTCATCGAGGCCGGCTTCCCGATCTCCTCGCCCGGCGACTTCCGCTCCGTACAGGAGATCGGACGCCTCGCGGGCGACGACGCCGTGGTAGTAGGGCTCACGCGTGCCGTAGACAAGGACATCGACCGCGCCGCCGAGGCCCTGAAGACCGCCAAGCGTCCCCGCATCCACACTGGACTCGGCGTTTCTCCCCAGCACCTGCGCGAGAAGCTCCGCATCACGGAGGACGAGTGCATCGAGCGCGCGATCCACTGCGTCAAGTATGCCAAGAAGTACGTGGATGATGTCGAGTTCTATGCCGAGGACGCCGGCCGTGCCGACCAGAAGTTCCTCGAGCGCGTGATCCAGGCGGCCGTCGACGCCGGCGCCACCGTCGTCAACATCCCCGACACCACGGGCTACCAGATGCCTGACGACTTCGGTGCGCGCATCAAGGGGCTGTGTGACAACGTCCGCGGCATCGAGAACGTGACCATCAGCGTCCACACCCACAACGACCTTGGCATGGCGACGGCGCTGGCGCTCGCGGGCGTCAAGAACGGCGCGACGCAGATCGAGTGCACCATCAACGGCTTGGGCGAGCGCGCGGGCAACACCGCGCTCGAGGAGGTCGTCATGGCTATCAAGATGCACGGCGACGAACTCGACGCGCATACCGACGTGGTCACGCAGGAGCTCACGCGCGCCAGCCGCCTGGTCAGCCGCATCACGGGCATGAACGTCCAGGCCAACAAGGCCATCGTGGGCGCCAACGCCTTCGCGCACTCCTCCGGCATCCACCAGGACGGCGTCCTCAAGGCACGCGATACCTACGAGATCATCAACCCCGAGGACGTGGGCGCCGCCGGTTCCGAGATCATCCTCTCCGCGCGCAGCGGCCACGCGGCCCTTAAGCACCGCCTCGCGGAGCTGGGCTACACGTTCTCGCCCGAGGAGTACGACGACATCTACAAGCGCTTCCTCGAGATCGCGGACCAGAAGAAGGAGGTCTACGACGAGGACCTCGAGTCCATGGTGCAGGAGCGCCAGCGCGACGCCACCGCCATCTACACGCTCGACGCGCTGCAGGTGTCCTGCGGCGACCCGCTGGTACCCACGGCGACCGCCACGATCACCGACGAGCAGAGCGAGAAGCACGTGGTCTGCGCGACGGGCACCGGTCCGGTGGACGCGGCCTACAAGGCGATCGACCAGGTCGTGTCCGTCCACGGCGACCTGCAGGAGTTTGCCGTCAAGGCGGTCACCCGCGGCATCGACGCCCTGGGCGAGGTCACCGTACGCATCCAGGCGGAGGACGGCCGCGTGTTCACGGGCCGCGGCTCGGACAACGACATCGTCGTCTCGTCCGCGAAGGCCTACGTAAACGCACTCAACCGAATGATCCAGACCCAGCGCGCGAACGAAGGGAAGTAGCACATGGGAGCCACCACGGGGGCGCAGGTCATAGTCGACACCCTCGTCGCGGAGGGGATCGACACCGTCTTTGGGTATCCCGGAGGCACGGTGATCGACCTGTTCGACGCACTTTACGACGCGACGGACAAGATACGCGTGATCGAGCCGACTCACGAGCAGCACGGCTGCCACGCCGCCGACGGCTACGCCAGGGCGACGGGCAAGACGGGCGTGGTGATCGCGACATCGGGACCGGGCGCAACGAACCTGGTAACGGGCATCGCGACCGCATACCTCGACTCCGTCCCCCTGGTGGCGATAACGGGCAACGTATCGAACAAGATGATCGGCACGGACGCGTTCCAGGAGCTGGACATCACGGGCGTGACGCTGCCGATCACCAAGCACAACTACTTCGTGCGCGACGCCAACAGGCTGCAGGAGGTGCTTCGCGAGGCCTTCGAGCTCGCCAACACCGGAAGGCGCGGACCGGTCCTGGTGGACGTCCCCTCGGACGTGCAGAAGGCCGTGGTGGAGGAGGGGCCGCTGACCCCGGCGCCAATCCCTTCTCCCCTGCGTGCGTCGGAGGCGGACCTCATGGCGGCCGCAGAGGCCATCAACCGGGCAAGGCGGCCCTTCGTGTACTTTGGCGGGGGAGCGCTGGCCTCGGGCGCCTCGCAGGAGATCGTCGACCTCGCCCACAAGATCGGGGCGCCCATGGGGTGCTCGCTCATGGGCATATCCGCCATCCCGACGGACACCCCCGGCTTCCTGGGGATGGAGGGCATGCACGGCCACTACGCGAGCACGAAGGCCATGTACGAGAGCGACTGCCTGATCGCGCTTGGCGCCCGCTTCAACGACCGCTCAACGGGTGACCGCACCAAGTACGCGCCGAGCGGCAAGGTCGTCCACGTGGACGTGGACTCGTCGGAGTTCAGCAAGAGCCTTGAGGACATGGTCGAGGTCAGGAGCGACGTCAGGACCTTCCTGCAGGACGTGATCCAGTACGTGGAGCCCAACACCCACGAGGACTGGCTGCGCCACGTGAGGGAGCTCCGTGCCCAGGAGCGCGGCTACGCCGACTATCGGGAGGGACTGACCCCCAAGAACGTGATGGAGGCCATCAACGCCATACGTCCCGAGGACGTGCCCGTGGTGACCGACGTGGGCCAGCACCAGATGTGGGCGGCGCAGTTCCTGCGCTTCACGAAGCCGCGGACGTTCGTGACGTCGGGCGGGCTCGGCACGATGGGCTTTGGCATGGGCGCCGCGAACGGCGTCGCGCTCGCGACGGGCGGGCCGTCGATCCTCGTGACCGGCGACGGGTCCTTCGAGATGGACATGGCCGAGATGATCACGGCGGCCGACCACGGCATCCCCGTGATAATCGTGCTGCTGAACAACGGCGTCCTGGGCATGGTGCGGCAGATGCAGTCGCTCTTCAAGAGGCAGCGCTACGCCATGACGACGCTCAGGCACCGCGGGCTCGACTTCTGCGAGGTCGCGCGGGGCATGGGGGCAAGGGCCACGAGGGTCTCGACGCCCGAGGAGCTGACGCAGGCCCTGCAGGACGCCCTTCTCGCCCAGGCGGACGAGAAGGGCGCGGGGCCGCGGCTGATAGAGGTCCCCATAGACGAGGACGAGTTCGTGACGCCCGTGCTGCGCATAGGCGCCTCGATGGATGAGCTGATCGTGAACATGGACGACGTGCGTTCCAGGATGGGCAGGTAGCAGATGACCTCATACAACATCGCCATCATGGTCCGGAACGAGTATGGCGTCCTGAACCGCGTGACCAGCATGTTCAGGCGCCGGCAGTTCAACATCACGAGCCTGACGGTGTCAGAGACCGAGACGGAGCAGCTGAGCCGCATCACGGTGCAGTACGAGGGCGAGGAGCGCTCGAAGCGCCAGCTCGTGGCGCAGCTGGCCAAGCTGCCGGACGTGATCTCGTGGAAGGAGTTCGACCCCGAGGACTCCATCAGCTGCGAGCTGCTGCTCATCAAGATGGCAAACAACGAGGAGACGCGCTCGCAGGTACTGGACGCGGCGGAGGCCTTCAGGGCCAAGATCGTGGACTACACGCGCGACTCCATCGTGTTCAGGATCGCCGGCGGGTCCCGGCGCATCGACAACTTCATCGACCTCATGCGCGACTTCGAGATCCTGGAGGTCTGCCGCACGGGAGTCGTGAGCCTGGAGCGCGGACCGAGCGTCATGCGCAATGTTGCGAGCGTCTAGCGGTCCCATTTTGTAGGAAATGTGCCTAGATAGCGAGCGTGTTAACAAAGGCAATCCCAGACCCGTGCGCGGGGCTGTGATGCATAGAGTTACCAGCACCATCAACCGACTAGCGAAAGGGAGAAGTCAGATGGCATTCAGGATGTTCCACGAGCAGGACTGCGACGTCAGCAAGCTGGACGGTAAGAAGGTCGCAATTATCGGTTATGGCTCCCAGGGCCATGCCCATGCGCTGAACCTCAAGGACTCCGGCGTGGACGTCAAGGTCGGCCTGCGTGAGGGCTCCAAGTCCAAGGCCAAGGCCGAGAAGCAGGGCCTCGAGGTCGTCTCCAACGCAGAGGCTGCCAAGTGGGCAGACATCATCATGATCCTGATCAACGACGAGTATCAGGCCGCCATGTACAAGAAGGACATCGAGCCCAACCTGACCCCGGGCAAGACGATCGCCTTCGCGCACGGCTTCAACATCCACTACGGCTGCATCGAGGTCCGTCCCGACTGCAACGTCATCATGGTCGCCCCCAAGGCCCCCGGCCACACCGTCCGCTCCACGTACCTCGAGGGCAAGGGCACCCCGTGCCTGGTCTGCGCTCACCAGGACGCCACCGGCGACGCCTTCGACCTCGCCCTGGCCTACGGCGCTGCCATCGGCGGAGCCCGCGCCGCCCTTCTTGAGACCGACTTCAAGACCGAGACCGAGACCGACCTCTTTGGCGAGCAGAACGTCCTCTGCGGCGGCGTGACCGACCTGATGGAGGCTGGCTTCAACACGCTGGTCGAGGCTGGCTACGATCCTCGCAACGCCTACTTCGAGTGCATCCACGAGATGAAGCTCATCGTCGACCTGATCTACGAGAGCGGCTTCTCCGGCATGCGTTCCTCCATCTCCAACACCGCCGAGTACGGCGACTACACCGCCGGCCCGCACGTGATCACCGAGGCTGCCAAGGAGG
>NZ_JBJEHW010000040.1:0-23305 GCF_051876455.1 Parafannyhessea sp. | reverse complement strand
ACGGTCGATCTGCCTTGTGCCCGGCCTCGTGTTCGACGCGGAGGGATACCGCATCGGCTACGGCGCGGGCTACTACGACGACTTCCTGGCGGGGTACCCCGGCCTCAAAGTGGGACTCGCGCGCACCATGCAGATAAGCGGCAACCCGCTGCCGCGCGACGCGCACGACGTGCCCGTCGACGCAATCGTGAGCGACGGGGCCGTGTGGCGGGCGAGAAGAGCGGACGCCTAGCCCGCTAGCCCCTCAGGTGGCTCGCGAGGTCGCGGATTGCGTGCGCGTAGCCCTGGATGCCCTCGCCGATGATGGTCTCGAAGCAGGCGAGGCGCACGTAGGAGACCTGGCGGAAGTCCTCGCGCTCGTCAACCTTGGAGATGTGGACCTCGACGGCGGGAATCGAGACCGCCTTGAGCGCGTCGAGGATGGCGACGGACGTGTGCGTGTACGCGCCGGGGTTGATCACGATGCCGTCGACCTTCTGGTATGCGGCCTGGATGCGGTCGACGATGTCGCCCTCGTGGTTGGACTGGTAGCAGTCGCAGGAGGAGAAGCCGGCGTCGACAGCGGCCTCGCGGCACACGCGGATGAGCTCGGCGTAGTCCTGCTTGCCGTAGAGGTCGGGCTCGCGAATGCCCAGCATGTTGATGTTGGGGCCGTTGATGACGAGCAGCCTGGGGCCGGGAGTCGGGGACGTGGGCACGACCTTCTCGCCCGCGGCGGGTTCCTCGAGATCGTCGGGGTCGTCGTCCTCCATGGACGCGACGTCGTCCTCGAAGTCGTCCTCTTCCTCGTCGTCATCGTCGTCGAGCGAGAGAAGCGTCTTGAGCATGAGGTCGTCGGGCTCCTCCGCGACCTTGCGGGCCACCGGGGAGGCCGCCGGCTCGCCCTGCGGCGTGATCTGGACGTGGATGCCGCGGCCCTCGCCGCGTGCGAGGGGAGGGAGCTCCACCTCGGGCTCGAGGCCCGTGAGCGAGGCGAAGCTGTCGAACACGTGCTGGACGGTGCGCGGCCCAAAGACGACCTCGATGCCGTTGGTCCCGAAGGACGCCACGCCGAGCACGCCGGGAATCGCCTCGAGGGCCGCGCGGTTGATGAGCGTCGGGTTCGCGACGGTGATCCTGAGCCTGGTCATGCAGAGTCCGTTGGACACCACGTTCGCCTTGCCGCCGATGTTCTTAAGTACCGCCCTCGCGGCCTCGCCCGTCTCCATTGAGCCCTCATCCCTCGCTTCAGACAGTTGCATACAAATCTAGGAGTATAGGAAGAAGCGGAAGCGTTTCCAGCGTGGTGGGAGCACTGTCTGGCAGGCGTTGCGAAATCGTCCATAAACGGAGGATGGTACAAAAAGCCTGAAACGCTGCCTTAACAACCAATCATCTTGACGATGGCGCGTGCATCGCCGGAGGCCGTGCCCGTGCAGCGAAGGTCGAGGTCCGCCCAGGCGCGATAGAGCGGCATGCGCTCGCGAGCGAGCTGCTCGAGACCCTTGGCCTGCGAGATGGGGCGCCCGCCCTTGGGGAGGCTCTCCAACGGCCGCTCGAGCAGGACGATCGTCCCGTTCTGGCGGAGGAGGTCCTCGTTCTGGGGGCGCGTCACGATGCCGCCGCCGCACGCGATCACGAGGCTCGAGCGGGAGCCGTAGTCTGCGGCGACCCGCGTCTCGAGCGCACGGAACGCGTCCTCGCCGTTTGCGCGGATGTAGCTTCCGGCATCCATGCCGTACTCGAGCCTGAACGCGTCGTCCAGGTCCACGAACGGGCGGCCGAGCAGGTGCGCGAGCGCCCGCCCCGTGGTGGTCTTGCCGACCCCCGGCATGCCGATGAGGACGACGTTCTGGGTCTGGTGCCTGATCTGCGACTCGATGGTCGAAACGAGCGAGCGGTCGAGCGTGCGTCCCTGGAAGAGCTCGCTTGAGTAGAGGGCCTGCGACACGAGCATCGCGAGCCCGCTCTGGAAGGGGATGCCGAGCCTTCGCGCGTCGAGGCAGATACCCGTGAGCCCCGGGTTGTAGACGACGTCCAGCACGCCCGCGAGGTTGCGGAGCCTGCGCATGTCCTCGAGCGGGAGAGGCGTGGCGGGGCACTTGGGGTACATGCCCACGGGCGTGGTGTTGACCAGCAGGAAGGCGTTGGGGTGGCGCCCGGGGACGTTGGAGTAGTCGTCCTCGCCATGGCGCGATATCACGCGGACGTCAGCTCCGGTCTTGGCGAGTGCCGCCTGCACGGCCTGGCTCGCGCCGCCGTCGCCCAGGACGAGGACCTCGCGGCCGTGGAGCGGCCCGGGGCCGTCGAGTGCAAGGGGCCCGCGCAGGAACTGGTCCAGCATGAAGCCGAAGCCGAGGACGTCGGTGTTCTCGGCGTAGATGCTCCCGTCCTCGCGGCGCACGAGCGTGTTGGCGACGCCGAGCGCCTCAACGCGCGGCGAGCGCTCGTCCGCAAGCCGCGCGGCGTCGGCTTTGTAGGGGATCGTCACGTTGAGGCCCTGCCATGTCTTGTCCTCGCGCACGAACGGCGCGACCTCGTCTGGCTCCAGCTCAATCAGGTCGTAGGGCGTGGAGCCGAGGCTCTTGTGGATGAGCGGGGACCAGCTGTGGCCGAGCCTCCTGCCCAGGAGGCCGAAGCGCGCCACCTAGATCACCTCGCTGTAGCTGCCGAGGTAGCGGAACTCCTCGCAGCTCGCCTCGAGCGAGCGCACGAGCGTGAGGAACTCGGGGGAGGCGGCGGGGCAGTCGATGTCGAAGTAGAACATGAACTCGAAGTCGCGGTCGGGGATGGGGCGGCTCTCGAGCTTGATGATGTTGATGTCGAGCGCGTAGAACTTTGCCAGAACCTTGTAGAGGGCGCCGGGCTCGTGGTTGACGACGAGCATGAACGTGCTGCGGTCCGCCCCGGGGAAGATCGTGAGGTCGCGCGAGATGCAGGCGAAGCGCGTGTAGTTGTTGCCCTGGTCCTGCACGCTCGCGGCGAGCACGTCGAGCCCGTAGATCTGGGCGCACGAGCGCGAGGCGAGCGCCGCGACGTCCGTGCGGGGGCTCTCGGCCACCATCTTGGACGCGACGGCCGTGTTCTCGCAGGCGTGGACCTTGACGCCCTTGAGCTGGCCGAGGAAGTCCCCGCACTGGTTGATGGCCTGCTCGTGGCTGTAGATGTGGCGAACGTCCTCGAGGCCCGTGCCGGGCTTTGCCAGGAGGTTGTGGTCGATCTTGAGGCGACACGTGCGCACGATGTGGAAGTTGTGACGCATCATGAGGTCGAAAACCTGGTTGACCGATCCCGCGGTGCTGTTCTCGATGGGCAGCACGCCGAGGTCCACGTACTTCTCCTCCACGGCGCGGAACACCGCGTCGAACGTGTCGAAGTAGCTGATGTTGGCGTGGCGGAAGATGCGGTCGCACGCGATCTGCTGGTAGGCGCCCTCCACGCCCTGGCACGCCACGAAGGCGTCGCGCGGGAAGCACGCGGGGCTCTGCGCGAGGGCCGTCTGGATGGCCTGCGCCGTGGCGCTGGGCGTCTGCAGGCGTGCGGTCTGTCGGTTGCGAGAGGCCTCCATCAGGAGCTGGAACAGCACCTCCGTGTAGACCCGCAGGTCCTTGGGCACCTCGGAGGCGCGACGGGCGAGAAGGGCGCGCTCCCTCGACTTGTCCAGCACGGGGAGGTGCTTCTCGCGCTTGTATGCGGCGACACGGTCGGCGCAGTCCATGCGGCGCTTGAACAGGTCGACTATCTGCGAGTCTATGGAATCGATGTCGCTGCGGATCTGGGAAAGGTCTTCCAAGGTTCCTCCTGGCACGGGCACTCGGCCCGGTTTCTGTCTGTGTGGGCTCTGGCTACTCTGCCGGGAACGACTCGAGCGCGTCGAGAAGGACGAGCGCGCAGACCGCCTCCGTAACGGGAACGGCGCGCGTGGCGACGCAGGGGTCGTGGCGGCCGTGGACCTCGAGCTCGGCGTCGGTCATCGTGGTGAGGTCCACGCTCTGCTGGCGGCGCGAGATGCTCGACGTGGGCTTGAGCGCGATCCTGAAGAGCACGGGCGCGCCGGTGGTGATGCCGCCCAGTGCCCCGCCGGCGTTGTTGGTGGTAGGCGTGGGCACGCCGTCGCGCATGCGGTATGGGTCGTTGTCCTGGCTGCCGCGGAGGCGGGCCGCCTCGAAGCCGCGTCCGAACTCGAGCCCCTTGACGGCGGGGATGCCAAAGGCGGCGCGCGCGATGAGGTTCTCTATCCCGTCGAACATGGGGGAGCCGACGCCCATGGGCATGCCGGTGGCGACGCACTCCACGACGCCGCCCACGGAGTCGAGCGAACGGCGTGCGTCGTCGATCGCGGCGAGCATGGAGGTGCCGGCTTCCTTGTCGATCGTGGGGAAGGTGCGCCCGTCCGCAAGGGCGTCCATCTGGGATGCGAGGCGCGACTGTGCCTCGGGGGAGTTGTCGAGCGCGGAGAAGGGCTCGTCGTCCACGTCCGCGACGCTCGCGAGGTGCGCGGAGACGCGGATGCCCCGCTTGGCGAGGATCTGGAGGGCGATGCCACCAGCGGCGCAGAGGGGCGCGGTGAGCCTGCCCGAGAAGTGGCCGCCGCCGGGAACGTCCTGGTTTCCGTGCCACTTTGCCCATGCGGTGAGGTCCGCGTGGCCGGGGCGCGGAACGGAGAGGATGTTGTCGTAGTCCCCGGAGCGCGTGTTGGTGTTCTCGATCACGACGGCGAGCGGGGCCCCGCAGGTGGCGCCCCTGGGGTTGAGGCCGCTCACGATGCGGGGAAGGTCGGCCTCCTTGCGGGGCGTGGTCCAGGGTCCCTGGCCAGGCGCCCTTCTGGCCATGAACGCCCCGAGGGCGTCGAGGTCGACCACGTGGCCGGAGGGAAGGCCTTCCACCACGCAGCCGACGGCCGCGGAGTGGGACTGCCCGAACACGGTGACCCTGAGGGTGTTGCCAAAGGTTGATGGCATGGCTACTCGCTTTCGTGCGCGACGCCGCCGAGCGAGCGGAAGTCGCGGAAGAACTCCGGATAGGACTTGCGGACGCACTCGGCGCCGCGGATCGTGGTGGGGCCGTCGGCATATGCGCCGCACACCGCCGCCATCATGGCGATGCGGTGGTCGTTTGCGGCGTCGACGACGCCTCCCGCAAGGCGACCCGAGCCCTCCACGACGAGGTCGTCACCCTCGACGCGGGCGCTTCCGCCCAGGGCGAGAAGGGCGGCGCTCACGGTCGCAAGGCGGTCGGACTCCTTGAGGCGCAGGCGGCCGGCGTCCGTGAGGCGCGTGGTGCCCGTGGCGAAGGCGGCCATGGCCGCCAGTGGAGGCACGAGGTCAGGAATGTCCGCCACGCTCGCGACCTGCGCCTTAAGCGGCGCCGCCGCCGAGGTGACGCCGTCTTGCGAGACGGACGTGCGGGCGCCGAAGAGGCTCGTGGCGGCCAGGGCCGCGCGGTCGCCCTGGGGGCTCTTGGGGTCGAGCCCGCTCACCGTGACGGGACCGCCGACTGCTCCCGCGGCGAGCCAGAAGGCCGCGTTGGACCAGTCGCCCTCGACGGAGCATGCGCCGGGCGAGGCTAGGCCTCCCGGCTCGACGGAGTAGACCTCGCAGGGCGTCCCCGCGAGGACCTCGTGCGAGACGGAGACCGTGACGCCAAAGGTCTCGAGCGCGGACCTGGTGAGCGTGATGTAGGAGCGGGACTCGACGGGCTCGCTCACGGCGACCCGCACGGGCTCGCCAAGGAGCGGGGCCGCCATGAGGAGGCCGCTCACGTACTGCGAGGAGACGTTGCCGGGGATGCGGAAGTCGCCGCCCGAGACTGGTCCCTGCGCGGAGAGGGGGAACGACCCCTCTGGAGAGATGGACGCGCCGTGGGCGACGAGCTCCTCGCGCAGCGGCGAGAGCGGGCGCGACGCGAGGCGGCCGTGCCCGATGATGCGGACCGGTGCGCCGAGGGCGCAGGCCACGGGCAGCATGAAGCGAAGCGTGGAGCCGGACTCGCCGCAGTCGAGCGTCGGCGGCTGGCCCGCCGTCGGCTTGCCGGACGTTGCATCGCGCGGCACGGGCCTGACCCTGAAGCCGCGGCGCGTGCGCGAGATGCGCGCGCCGAGCGACTCGAGGCACGAGACCGTGGCCTCGATGTCGAGCGAGGTCGTGTTGCAGTCGATGTCCGTGGTCCCGTCACAGAGCGCCGCGAGGATGAGCAGCCTGTGCGCCATCGACTTGGAGGCGACGGCGGGCACGGTGCCCGCGAGCGCATGGGGCTCGATGGTTACGTCCATGTCCTTCTCCTCCTACGCCTGCGTGCCGCAGCCAAGGTCGATGAGGTGCCTGAACTCATCCAGCGAGAGCCTTCTCACCTCAACCGAGCCGATGGCGAGGGGCACCACGACGTTCACCGTCGTGCCGTGCCGCTTCTTGTCGTGCACGGCATAGGAGAAGAGCGTGTCATGGTCCTCGGTGGTGTCCGTGGGAAGGCCGTACGCCTCGACCGCGGACACGATGTCATCCGCGACCTGCGCGGGGCACCAGCCCATGCGCGCCGATGCCCGGGCGATGCAACACATGCCCGCCGCCACGCTCGAGCCGTGGCCGAGCCTGAAGTCGCTCGCGGCCTCGATCGCGTGGCCGATGGTGTGGCCGAAGTTGAGAATCTGCCTGAGACCGCGCTCGCGCTCGTCCTGGTCGACCACGTCGCGCTTGATCTCGACGTTGCGGACGATGACGGACTGCAGCTCGGCGGGGTCGAAGTCGGGCGCGTTGATGGGGTGCCGGACGAGCCTCTGGAAGAGCTCCGCGTCGCGGATGACGCCATGCTTGATGACCTCTCCGCACGAGTCCGTGAACAGGGCCGGCGTGAGGGTGTCGAGGCAGTCCACGTCCGCGACGACGAGCGAGGGCTGGAAGAACGCGCCGGCCAGGTTCTTGCCGGCCTCGAGGTCGACGGCGGTCTTGCCGCCGACGGAGGAGTCGACCATCGCGAGGAGCGACGTGGGCACCTGCACGACCTTGCAGCCCCTGAGGTAGAGCGCGCCGGCGAGGCCGCCCATGTCGCCCGTGACGCCGCCGCCCACCGCCACGACGACGTCGTCGCGCGAGAGCTCGGACTGGGCGAGGCCCTCGAGCAGGTCCGAGAGGGTCGAGAGCCGCTTGTGCTGCTCGCCGGCGGGAAAGACCTGCAGCGTCGTGCGGTACCCCGCCGCCTGCAGGGACTCCGCCACCGCGTTGGCGTACAGCGGCGCGACGTTGGAGTCGGATATGACGCAGGCCGCGGGGCCGCCGCACGCCTTGCGCGTGAGCTCGCCCACTTCGTCGATGACGCCCTGGCCCACGACGACGTCGTAGGCGCGGGACGGCGTGCTGACCTTTACGACGTCCGTGCTCATCTGCGCTCGGCCTCCTTCTTGAGGCGGTCGCCCTCCGCCAGGAGCTCCTCCAGGCGCTTGGCGTCCCTCTGGTCTATCGCGTCCTTGTACGCCTGCAGGTTGTCGATGAGGATGCCGATCTCGTGGGAGAGGTTGTCGGCGTTGTCAAGGAAGAGCTCCGTCCACATGGGGGCGTTGAGGCGCGCGACGCGCGTGAGGTCCTTGTAGGAGCCCGCGGAGAAGCCCTTGTGGCTCTGGGCCGCGGGGCTCTTCACGTACGCGTTGGAGACGACGTGCGCGAGCTGCGAGGTGTAGGCGATCTGCTCGTCGTGGAACGCGGCCGTGGCCAGCGTGAACGAGCCGAAGCCGCAGGGCTCGAGGAGCTTCTTGAGGCGCTCGAGCACGTCGAGGCGCTCGAAGTCGTCCATCTTGGGAGGGACGACGACCATGGGAGCACCGTGGAACATGTTGGCGCGCGAGTGCGCGAACCCCGAGTACTGGGTGCCGGCCATGGGGTGGCAGCCCACGAAGGTCCACTCGTACTTCTCCGCGATCTTGAAGCAGTGGCTGCAGATGACGCGCTTGACGCCCACGGTGTCGATCACGATGGCGCCGGGCGAGATGAGGTCGGCCATCTTCTCGAGCCAGTCGATGCTCACCTGCGGGTAGCCCGCAAGGATGATGAGCTCGCAGGTGGGGATGACGTCGTTGGTGAGCTCGCCGTCGATGGTCTCGATCTCCGCGAGCTCTACCGTGGAGTGCGTGCGGTTCCACGCGTACACCTCGCGGCCACCGGCGTGCTCCGCCTTTGCGAAGGAGCCACCCATGAGGCCGAGTCCGACGACGCCGACGCGGCCCGGCGTGAAGGTCTGCTGTGCCGGCTGCGCCATCAGAGCTCGCCACCCTTGTCGAGGTCCATCGTGACGGCCTCGCGGATGACGTGGATGCGCCTCATGGCGTCCTCGAACTGCGCGGGGGTGAGCGCCTGGGCGCCGTCGGACCAGGCCTTGGACGGGTTGTCGTGCACCTCGATCTCGAGGCCGTCGGCGCCGGCAGCCGTCGCCGCGTAGGCGGCGGGGCGCACGTAGCGGGTGTAGCCCGTGGCGTGGCTGGGGTCGCCGATGATCGGCAGGTGCGAGAGGTGGTGCACGACGGGGATGGCGTTGACGTCGAAGGTGTTGCGGGTGCGCGTCTCGAACGTGCGGATTCCGCGCTCGCAGAGGATGACGTTGGGGTTGCCCTCGCTCATGATGTACTCGGCGCCCATGAGGAACTCGTCGATGGTCTCGGACATGCCGCGCTTGAGGAGGACGGGCACGTTGGTCTTGCCGACCTCCTTGAGGAGCGGGAAGTTCTGGGCGTTGCGGGCGCCGATCTGCATGACGTCGATGCCCTTGTCGAGGAAGAGGCCGACGTCGCGCGGGTCCATGACCTCCGTGACGATGGGCATGTCGAGCTCCGCGGAGGCCTCGAGCAGGATGTCCAGGCCCTTCTCGCCCATGCCCTGGTACGAGTAGGGGCTGGTGCGGGGCTTGTAGGCGCCGCCGCGCAGCATCGTGGCGCCCGCCCTCTTGACGGCGCGGGCGATGTCGAGCAGGCCCTCGCCCTCGACGGAGCAGGGACCGGCGATGACCTGGAAGTTGCCGCCGCCGATCTTGACGCCGTGGCCGCAGTCCACGACCGTGTCCTCGGGGTGGAACTTGCGGTTGGCCTTCTTGAAGGGCTCGGAGACGCGTCTCACCTGGTCGATGATGTCCATCGATTCGAGAAGGAACGGGTCGATGCGCGTCGTGTCGCCGATGATGCCGACGATGGTCTCGTTCTCGCCCTTGGAGACGTTCGTCTTGAAGCCACGGTCCTCGATCCAGCGCACGAAGTGGTCGAGCTGCTCCGGGGTTGCGGAGTCTTTAACGATTGCAATCATTTTTAGCCTTTCGGGTCCATGGGCACCAAGTCGTCCTTTACGGGGACGATGCTAACGCAAGATATTGAATAGGCTGCCCCATGTACTCAAAGCGTTACGAAACGTGGATTTTGGGACACCGACACGTGCGCATTTGGTGAAGGCCGGGATGCGTGAGGGACGGCGCATACCTGGGCTGCCGACAAAAACAAAAAGGGCACCCAAGCGGATGCCCTACAGATTCCCAGCATGGTGACCCCAGTGAGGCTCGAACTCACGACCTTTCGCTCCGGAGGCGAACGCTCTGATCCACTGAGCTATGGGGCCACGCAAGTGAACAGTATACGACAACTCGGACGCGACGTGCCGCGAGAGTGCGCGGGAATTGTCGCCCATGGCCCGCAGAGGCGCCTGCCCGTCGGCGTCGTGCAACCGCGACTGGTAGAATGGACCCCTGAGCCGACTGGCGACGCAGTCGCGAACGGGCGGTCCTGACAAGGAGGACGGGTGGCAGCCGAGACAACGGAACGCTTTGACCAAACGCGAGGGTCAGACCCGCTCGCCGGGCTGAGCGACGACGAGGTCCGCGAGCGCGTGCGCGAGGGCAAGGTCAACGCGGACACCGACGTCAAGACCAAGTCCGTCAGGCAGATCGTCGCCGAGCACACCCTCACGCTCTTCAACGCGATCAACGTGTTCATGGCGGCACTGGTCATCTCCACGGGATCCTACAAGAACTGCGCGTTCATGATCGTGGTCATAGCGAACCTCGCCATCGGCATCGTGCAGGAGGTCCGTGCCAAGCGAAAGGTCGACCAGCTCACCATCGTCGCGGCAAGGAACGTGACGGTCATCCGCGAGGGCGAGCGCAGACAGGTCCCGGTGCGCGAGGTGGTGCTGGACGACCTGGTGGCGCTCGCGCACGGCGACCAGGTGCCCGCCGACGGCGTGGTGGTGGAGGGCTCGCCCCGCATGGACGAGAGCCTGCTTACGGGAGAGAGCGACGCCATAGAGAAGAGCGTGGGCAGCGAGGTCCTGTCAGGCTCCTTTGTGGACAGCGGCGCCTTCGTGTACCGCGTGACGCGGGTGGGCCGCGAGGGCTTTGCCGCGCGGATCAACGCGGAGGCCAAGTACGTCAAGCGCGTCAACTCCGAGATGCTCTCGGCCCTCCAGGAGATCATCCGCCTGGGCACCACGTGCCTGCTGGTCCTGGGTCCGATACTCTTCGTGCGCATCGCGCTCATGGGGAAGTACGACTACAACGCCGCCGTGCTGCAGACGGTCGCGGCGGTGGTGGGCATGATCCCGCAGGGGCTCGTACTTCTGACCTCGAGCGTCCTCGCCATCGCGACGACGCGCCTTGCCATGCGCAGCGTGCTCGTGCAGCAGGCGTACTGCGTGGAGACGCTCGCCCGCGTGGACGTGCTGTGCCTCGACAAGACGGGAACCATCACGACGGGCGCCATGGAGGTCGCGGAGGTGCGGGGCGACGCTGCCCAGGCGGCCGTGACCATCGCGCATGCGAGCGCCGACGACGCGAACGAGACGGCGCGGGCCGTCATCGCGTATGGTCGGGCGCACTCCGTGGAGCCGCTCGCGGTCACGCGTGCAGTGCCCTTCTCGTCCAGGACAAAGTACTCGGGCTGCGTCACGGCCGACGGCACCTGCCTCGTGATGGGCGCGGCGCAGTTCGTGCTGGTAGCGCGCGCCGCCGAGGTCAAGGGGGAGCTCGAGGGATTTGACCGGCTGATGCGCGTCCTCGTGGTGGCGCGCGTGGACGGCTTCGCGCCGGACGGCTCGATAGAGGGAGAGCCCGAGGTGCTGGGATTTCTGGGCATCCGCGACCAGATTCGCGACACCGCGGCCCAGACCATGGAGTTCTTCAAGCGGCAGGGGGTCGAGATCCGCGTGATATCGGGCGACGACCCGAGGACCGTCTCCGGCATAGCCGGCGTCGTGGGCGTGCCGCACGCGGACCGCTACGTGGACGCCTCGAGCCTCGCGGGCGAGAGGGACGTGGACCGCGCAGTGAGGGACTGCCGCGTGTTCGGCCGCGTCACGCCCCAGGTGAAGCGCCAGATCGTGCGCAAGCTGCGCGAGGAGGGCCATGTGGTCGCCATGACCGGCGACGGCGTGAACGACGTCCTCGCGCTCAAGGACGCCGACTGCTCCATAGCCATGGCGTCGGGCTCGGCGGCGGCGCGCAACGTGGCCGAGATCGTGCTCGTGGACAACGACTTCGCGCACCTGCCCGAGGTGGTGGCCGAGGGCAGGCGCTCCATCAACAACCTGCAGCGCTCCGCGGCGCTCTTCCTCACAAAGACGTTCTTCAGTGCCGTGCTTGCGGCCTTCTGCATCCTGATGCCGCCGTATCCCTTCGTTCCGGTGCAGATGTCGCTCGTGTCCGCCGCCGTCATCGGCATCCCGTCATTCCTGCTGGCGCTCGAGCCAAACCACGAGCGAGTGCGCGGGAGGTTCATATCGAACGTCCTCACGAGGTCGCTGCCGGCATCGCTCTCAATCGTGGCGGCGCTCGTGGCGACCATCTGCTGCTGCAGGGTGACGGGGTGGTCCGACGCGACCATGTCCACCATGTGCATGGCGCAGATGCTCGTCGTGGGCGTGGCGCTCATCTACCGCATATCGCGCCCGCTCAACCCGCTGCGGGTCGCCGTGATCGCGATCGTGCTCGCGACCATAGGCGTCGGCACGACCCTTGGCGCCTCGTTCTTCTCCATTGCGCCGCCCACGGTTAATTCTGCGCTAGCATCTGCCGTGGTCGCCGTTTTGGCGATAGTCTTGTTCAACAGGCTGTACGACGAATCCGTTCGCGAGGGAGGGGCCAAGGGCCTCGTCGGGTTCCTTATCAAGAGGTTGGAGATCCTAAATGAGCGTGAGCAAAGAGTTCGCAGACGCGGTTAGCGCCGCACGCAGGCCCAAGCGCATCGAGGTGGGGGAGAAGGGCATCCTCGCCTATGACGTCTCCGGAATCCCCGGCGCGTCGAGGCTGCCCAGGGCCCTCGTGACGCTGCTCGAGAACTGCGTGCGCCGTGCCGCGACGGACGCGGAGGCGACGGAGCTCGCCCGTCGCGTGGTCGAGGCGGGCCTCGCGGGCGAGCAGGGCGAGGAGATCCCCTTCATGCCGTCCCGCGTGCTCTTCCAGGACTTCACGGGCGTGCCGGTCTTTGTGGACTTCGCGGCCATGCGCGACGCCATGGTCGCCCGCGGCGGGGACCCCGCCAAGGTGAGCCCGCGCATCCCGTGCACCCTCGTGGTGGACCACTCCGTCATCGCGGACGTCACGGGCGAGGACGACGCGGTCGAGAAGAACCAGCAGCGCGAGGCGGAGCGCAACCACGAGCGCTTCGCGTTCCTGAAGTGGGCCGCGAACTCATTCGACAACGTGCGCATCGTGCCGCCCGGGGAGGGCATCTGCCACCAGCTCAACATGGAGCGCTTCAGCGAGGTCGTGAGCAGGGACACGCTCTCCAACGCCGAGCTGCCGGTCGCCTGCTTCGACACGCTCGTGGGAACCGACTCCCACACCACGACGGCAAACGGCCTCGGCGTGCTGGGCTGGGGCGTCGGCGGCATCGAGGCCGAGGCGGCGGCGCTCGGTCAGCCAATCACGATGCTCGTGCCGCCCGTGGTGGAGCTGCGCCTCACGGGCAGCCTCCGCGACGGCGTGAGCGGCATGGACCTCGCCCTCACGGTGGCCCAGCGCCTGCGCGCCGAGGGCGTCGTGGGCACGCTCGTGGAGGTGACGGGCGAGGGCGCGTCGACGCTTACGGCCACGCAGCGCGCCTGCGTCGCCAACATGACGCCGGAGTACGGCGCCACGACAACGCTCTTCCCGGTGGACGAGCAGTCCATCGGCTACCTGAGGCTCACCGGCAGGAGCGAGGGCCGCGTCGAGCTGATCAGGAAGTACCTGGGCATGCAGGGCGTCTTCGGCACCACCGCCGACAGGACGTACTCGCGCACGGTCGAGCTTGACCTCTCGACGGTCCAGACGAGCCTCGCCGGCCCGTCCAAGCCGCACGACCGCGTGACGCCCGCGACCCTGAGGGAGCGCTTCTCGTCCGCCCTTGCCGCACACGGCGTCAGGGACGCCGGCGAGCGCTTCGACGTGAGGGTGGGCGAGAAGTACGTGAGCCTCGGCCACGGCACCATCGCGATCGCTGCCATCACCAGCTGCACCACGGCGACGGACCCCGCCATGATGGTCGCGGCCGGCCTCCTCGCCAAGAAGGCGCACGAGAGGGGCCTCCAGACCAAGCCGTGGGTCAAGCGCATCCTCGCCCCCGGCTCCAGGGTGACGTCGCTCCTGCTCGCCCGCTCCGGACTCGCCGAGCCCCTGCGCCAGCTCGGGTTCTACACCTGCGGCTTTGGCTGCATGAGCTGCATCGGAAACTCCGGCGACATCCTTCCCGCGCTCAAGGAGCTCTCCTCGAGGATGGAGCTCACGAGCGTCCTTTCCGGCAACAGGAACTTCGAGGGCCGCATATCTCCCTACGTGAGCCAGAACTACCTCATGCAGCCCGCGCTCGTGGTCGCGTACGCGCTCGTGGGTACGGTGGACGTCGACCTCGCGCACGAGCCCCTCGGCACCGACCCGGAGGGCAGGCCCGTCATGCTCGCCGACGTCATGCCCACGAACGCGGAGATCAAGGCGATCCTGGACGAGCAGCTCACGCCCGAGCTCTTCAGCGCGGGCGAGAAGGGCCTGTTCGAGGGCTCGCACGTGTGGAGGCAGATCGACGCCGGCAAGAGCAGCACCTTCGACTGGGATCCCGATTCCACGTACGTGAGGCGCGCGCCGTACTTCGACCTCGCGCACCCCGCAAGCGTGATCGAGGTGAGGGGCGCCCGTGTCCTCGCGCTGCTGGGCGACTTCGTCACCACGGACCACATCTCGCCTGCCGGCGCCATCGCGCCGGATTCGCCGGCGGCGCGCTACCTCAGGGAGCACGGCATCGAGCCCAGGGACTTCAACACCTACGGCAGCCGTCGCGGCAACCACGAGGTAATGGCTCGCGGGACCTTTGCCAACGTCAAGCTCTCCAACGCGTTGGCGGAGGGACGCAAGGGCGGCTGGACCAGGGACTTCCTGGACGGCGAGGTCAAGAGCATATACGACGCCTCTGTCGACTACCGCGAGCACGGCGTGCCGCTGGTCGTGGTGGCGGGCAAGCTCTACGGCTCGGGCTCGAGCCGCGACTGGGCCGGCAAGGGTCCGGCGCTCCTGGGTGTCAAGGCCGTCATCGCGCAGAGCTTCGAGAGGATCCACCGCTCGAACCTCGTGCAGATGGGCGTGCTTCCCCTTCAGTTCCGCGAGGGCGACTCTGCGGAGAGCCTGGGGCTTGATGGAACTGAGACCTTCGACGTCACGCCCGTCGACGTGTCGGCGGGGCTTCCGAGCGAGCGCACGGCAACGGTGACCGCCACGAAGCCAAGCGGGGAGAAGATTGTGTTCGACTGCGTGGTGAGGGTGGACACGCCCATGGAGGGCGGCTATCTTTCTGCGGGCGGCATCCTGCCGTACGTGCTCGAGGAGCTTTCGGAGTAATGCGGGCCGTCCCGCCATGGGGCATCTGTGGCGGGACGGCACCCTCCGTGCTCCTGACCTGGAGGTAAATCGTGATTTGTCCCAACTGTGGCTCGAACATCCCCGACGGCCTGGCCAAGTGCCCCGCCTGTCACGTCGACCTTGAACACCCCAAGGAGGTCCACAAGGCCGAGGGCGTGTGGTGCGAGAGCTGCGGTTCGCTTGTTCCGGATGGCGCCACGGTGTGCCCGCACTGCGGCATGCCCGTGGGACGGCAGGAAGACGCCGGCATTCGCGAGAGCGCAATCGAGGCAGGGGATGCAACGGGCGACCTCAGCTCGGACCGCGAGCGCACGAACGTGATGCCACGCATCGAGAGCGCCATCCCTCCCGAGGATGACGGTGACAGTCCCGTTGCCGAGCACGACCGCATGCCGCGCGCACGCGTGCTCCTGATAACCATGGGCATAGCTGTGGCCGCGGTGTGCGGCTTTGTCCTTCTCGTCACGCACCCTTGGAACCCGGAGGCGTTCGACACGCGCGCCAAGACGGATGCGAGCACCTCCATGGCAGGGTTCCCCGGCACAATCACCGAGCTCAAGGGGCAGGACTCCTCCGCGAGCTCCGACTCCACAAAGGTGACGTCCGGAGACGACGCCTCGTACAAGAAGCTCTCGAGCTACTACAAGAAGCTCGTAAAGCTCGAGGCGAAGGTGGACGCGAGCGAGAAGAGCTTCGACAAGGTCGCATACTCCGGGACCCAGACGGAGCGTCAGTCTGGGTACGAGAACGCGCAGTCGCTCGTGTACGAGATCAGCAACCTGATCGATGACATCAAGCAGGTCGACGTCACGTCCGGTACCTATGCGGATGACAGGAGCAACCTGACTTCGCTCGGCAACTACATGAGAAACAGGATGGACGCGCTCTACGACGCATGGAAGCGTTGCGCAAAGTCCACCGACCCACAGGCGGACCAGAAGATCATCGCCGCGCCGCTCACGGACACGGACGGCAGCTCCATCACGGACAGGTACAAGAAGCTCTTTGAGGAAAACTACAAGGATTGGAAGCCCCAGAAGAAATCGAGCTAGGCACGGTGGCGTTCTGCCGAATATGTGAAACAATATCCCTGCTGCTAGAATTGGTTGGATGAACGTTAGCGAGCCAGGGATTTGGCCTGCATTCTGGAGGGACTGACATGGGATTCTTCTTGGAGCCCGTCTACACGCCCGAGTACGAGGTGGTGGGCGACGAGGTCGCCGTGTTCGAGACGAGCAAGGGCACGATCAAGGCACGCCTCGACGGCGCTGGAGCCCCAATCCACGTTGCCAACTTCTGCGAGCTTGCCGGCTCCGGCTTTTACGACGGGCTCAAGTTCCATCGCTACGTGCCCGACTTCGTGATCCAGGGTGGGTGCCCCAACACGAGGGACATGACCCCCGAGCAGGTTGCCGCCGGCGTTGCGGGTCCCGACGGCATGCCCGGAACGGGCGGGCCCGGCTATCGCATAAAGCACGAGTATGACACCAACCCGCGGAACAGCCACGTTGACGGCGCGCTTGCGATGGCACGCTCCCAGAACCCCGACTCCGCGGGATCGCAGTTCTACTTCTGCCTTGGTGCCCAGCACTTCCTCGATCCCAACTACACGGTGTTCGGCAACACCATCGAGGGCCTTGACGTCGTCAAGAGCCTGCGCGCGGGCGACGTCATCGAGTCCATCAGGATCGAGCACGCTGAGTAACCACAAACATCCACAATCACTCGGTAAAGGGGCACTATGAATCAGCAAGCATTCGAAGCTGGCAAGAACGCGTACAAGCGTGGGGACTTCGCTGGCGCCGTGGCTCAGCTCTCGGCTGCCAAGGCCCCGGGAGAGGTGTCTGGCGCCGTCGACCACCTGCTCGGCAACTGCCTCATGAAGCTCGGCCGCTATGCGGAGGCCGCGAACTCGTACGGCAACGCACTTGGGGACGCAAACTACGGTCACTCGGGGGCGCTCGCCTGCAACCGTGGCCGTGCGCTTCTCGCCGCGAACAAGCCTCAGGAGGCCATCGCGTCCCTGTCGCTCGCGATCAAGGACGAGGACTACCCGACGCCGTACAAGGCGTACACGGCGCTGGGCAACGCCTACATGCGCGTGGGAAACGTGCGTGACGCTGGCGTCGCGTACAGGAACGCCGCCATCGACGAGAAGAACCCCGATCCGAGCTCGGCGCTCAAGAACCTTGGCGGTTGCTTCATGCAGATGGGACGTGCCGTCGACGCGGTGGAGGCGTATCGCACCGCCCTCGACTTCACGACGCCCGCCGAGAGCCAGAATGAGATCTACGGCGACCTTGGTCTTGCCTACGTCGCCGCCAACAGGATGACCGAGGCCGTGGACGCGTTCTCCCGCGCCACGAAGGACGGTTCCTTCAAGCTCAAGCCGGAGGCGCAGGCCGCGTTCGAGGCTGCCAAGAAGGCCGTCGCCGCGATCACGGATGGCTCACCGTCCGAGACCGACGCGTTTCTCGCCGCGGCAGGCTATGGAACCGGCGCCGCCATCGACCCGCTCGATCCGACCGGACAGACGGGAGAATTCATGCCCTCCCCGGAGGACACGGGCTTCTTCTCCGTCAAGGAGGAGGACCTCGTCGCGCAGGACAAGAAGGCGCGCAAGGAGCGCAAGGTGAGGCGCAAGAAGAGCCATCGCGGCCTGAAGGCGTTCCTGACCATACTCATAATCCTGGTCGTAGCTGCGGGAGTCGCCGGATTCGCCTATTACAAGGGCTACGGTTGGCCGACGCAGCAGTCCGTGGTGGAGGACCTCTTCCAGGCGAGCTCTTCTGGCAAGGACGTCTCGAGCTACCTCAGCTCGAGCCTTTCCAGCTCCGAGCGCTCGCAGATCAAGAGCCTCCTTCCCACTGGCACCTCGAAGGTAGAAATCGACGGGCTCGACAAGTCGATGCGGGCGTCGACCGTCACCGTGACGGCCACGCTCTCTGCGGGCGGTAGCCAGAGCTACAAGATCTCGCTCGTGAGGGACGGCATCGGTTGGAAGGTCTCAGCCGTCACGCCCGTGTACGCCTCGAGCAACGGGTCCGACGCGTCCGTAAGCGACAGCTCGACATCGTCCGCGGACTCGTCGTCGAGTACGAATAGTGGAACTGACGTGTCTACTAGCGGCTCGGAGTCTCAGAACAGCTCCACCACGGGTACCATCTCAACGGGCGCATAGCCCAAGGATTCACGACTGGCCTCGGGCAGGGCTGCCCACATGGGAATAGGATAGGAAGCAATGTCGATCATCGACTCACTCTTCGGCGAAAATGACGGAGACCTCGCCATCGACCTGGGCACCGCCAACACGCTTGTGGCCGTTCGCGGTCGCGGCATCGTGCTCAACGAGCCTTCCGTCGTTGCCATCGACAAGAGCGAGGACAGGGTCCTTGCCGTCGGTGCCGATGCGAAGCGCATGATTGGCAGGACCCCTGGCTCAATCATCGCGGAGCGCCCGCTCAAGGATGGCGTCATCGCGGACTTCGACGTCACGGAGGTCATGCTCCGCTACTTCATCGAGAAGGCGCGCGGGACGAGGCGCTATCCCTGGTCCCCAAGGCCGAGGGTCGTCATCTGCGTGCCGTCCGGCGTAACGTCGGTCGAGAAGCGCGCCGTCTTCGAGGCCACGATCTCCGCGGGGGCAAGGCAGGCATACCTCATTGAGGAGCCTATGGCAGCGGCCATCGGCGCCGACCTCCCGATCGAGGATCCCACCGGATCCATGGTCGTGGACATCGGAGGTGGCACGACCGAGGTGGCCGTCATCGCGATGGGCGGCATCGTCGTCTCGCAGTCGATCCGTGTTGCGGGCGACGAGTTTGACCAGACGATCCTCGAGCACGTCAGGGACGCCTACAACCTCTCCATTGGCGAGAGGACTGCCGAGGACATCAAGATCAAGGTGGGGTCCGCCGCCCCGCTTGCCGAGGAGCTCGACGTCGAGGTCAACGGCAGGGACGTGATGAGCGGACTCCCAAAGAGCGTGAGGATCGAGTCTGAGGAGATCAGGCGGGCTCTCGACAAGCCCCTCGACGAGGTGACCAAGGCCGTGAAGGACGCACTCGACGTGACGCCTCCGGACCTGGCGTCCGACCTCATGTACTACGGCGTGCTACTGACGGGTGGCGGCGGCATGCTTCGCGGGCTCGACCAGAGGCTCCGCGAGGAGACCGGCGTTCCCGTCAACGTGAGCCCCACAGCGCTCGAAAACGTGGTGAATGGCTGTGCGAAGGTGCTGGAGGCCAATGCGCTCTCTGGCGGCTTCGTCCAGAGCGCAAGCTAGCAGGTGGGTTGATTGCCGACTTTGAACGGGGGAGGCCTGTCCTCCTCGGGTCTTCATAAGGATGGACAGGGAAACGGGAGCCGCCTTGCTGTGGTCCTCGTGGTTCTTTCCCTCGTCATGTTCACCGCGAGCGCACGGGAGTCCAATGGTGGCTTCTTCACGAGCGTCCGTGGCGTCTACTCGACGATAACGACGCCCGTGCGATACCTGGGAGTCGTCGTTACGGCGCCGTTCCAGGGGCTTGGGAACGTCTTCACCAACCTCACGGCGAGCCAGAAGTCGCTGACGGAGCTCAAGCAGGAGAACGCTAAGCTCAAGGCGAGCAACGTCAAGCTCAAGGAGGAGAAGAAGACCGCCGAGCGGCTCGAGAAGCTCTTGGCACTCCAGAGCACGTACAGCCTGAAGTCCACGGCTGCGAGGGTGATATCCGGCGCGACGTCCTCGTGGAGCGACGACATCACGATTGACAAGGGCTCCACATCGGGCCTGGCCGTCGGCATGCCCGTCACGGACGCGAATGGCGCGATTGGTCAGATCATCAGCTGTGGCGGCACCTCCGCTACCGTGAGGCTCCTGACCGATGAGAACTCCAGGGTCTCCGCGATGATCCAGTCGAGCAGGGCCCAGGGCATCCTCGAGGGAAGCTCTGACGGGACGCTCAAGCTCACGCTCATCAGCACTGACACGTCGGTCAAAGTGGGTGACAACGTGGTTACGAGTGGTCTTGGAGGGGTGTTCCCCAAGGGGCTTCCCATCGGAACGGTGATGAGCGTCAACAAGTCCGCCGGTGCGCTCTACTACGACATCGACGTGAAGCCGCTTTCCACCGCGGAGAACTTCGAGGAGGTCCTCGTAATCACCTCCATTACTGAGGACCAACAGGCGACGTCCGAGGACATCACCTCGGCAGACGCGCAGGACTCGTCGAGCTCGACCAGCAGCTCGTCATCGAGCTCCGATAGCAGCTACAGCTCCTCATAGGGGGCTGGCGCGGATTCGGGCGGTATGCGGCTAGGACAGAGCGTAAGCAGGTGAGGATGCATGCAGGTTAAGGACACGAACAAGAACAAGAGGAGTATCGGCTGGCTTGCGCTGGTCTGCCTGGTGCTGCAGCTTGCCGTTGCGCCGAACCTCGCCCTTGGAAACGGCCGCATCAACTTTGCGCTGATCTTCTCCGCCGTGGTGGCCCTCACCATAGGCGGTCGGACGGGAGTCGCCTGCGGGTTCCTGTCCGGTCTGGTCTTCGACCTTTCCACGACCGGCCCAGTGGGACTCATGGCGTTGCTGCTGACCATCTCGTCGTTCCAGATGGGGATGGAGTGCAGGAATCGCCTGGCGGGGGAGGTGGGACCTTCCATGATGCTGTTCGCGATTCATGCCGTGCTGGTGAGCCTCTTCTATCACGTGGCGATGCTCATCGTCGGGCAGGCAAGCTCGATATTCGACGTGATCGTGCAGAGGACCCTCCCAACGCTCCTGCTGACCGTCATCGCGTTCATTCCCTTTGCGATCATCTATTCGCGGGGTGAGGGCACTGGTCTTGGGGGGCGCCAGAGGGGCAGCCATTCCAAGAAGGGCCAGAAATATAACATTGGCAACATCTAGGGTGAGATCTTGAGTCCCATCGTCGTAATAATCATCGTCCTCGCGCTCGTTCTCATTGGGCTGCTGGTTGCGTTCTTCCTCTTTGGGAAGGGCGAGTCGCGCTTCACCTTCGACATCGGGGGAGGCGCGCCAAAAGCTTCTGGCGGCTCCGACATGTCGAGCGAGGGCGGGTTCAAGTCGCGGCTCTTCGGGCTTGGCATATTCTCGGGGTCAATCATCGGCGTCCTTCTCGCCCGGCTCTGGTCGATGCAGCTCGTGTCATCGAGCACGTACAGCGAGCAGGCGGAATCCAACAGGTCGAGGACCATATCCATGGCGGCGGCGCGCGGGAGGATCCTGGACCGCAACGGCAAGGAGCTCGTCAGCAACAGGGCGAGCCTCACCGTCGTGGCAAAGTCGGATGTCGTGAACGACGACATCGAGATGCGGCTTCTGGCGAACCTGATCGGCATGCCCGTGATGGCCGTCAAGCGGAACATCGAGGACTCGACGGGCGGCGCGCAGAGCCTGAGGCCAGTAGCCGTCGACGTGTCGCGTCGCGTGGTGGCCTTTATTGACGCGCATCAGAGCGTGTTCTCGGGCGTGAGCGTGGAGGAAAGGACCCAACGCCACTACCCTCAGGGCACCCTCGCGGCGCAGGTGCTGGGATACACGGGAACCGTGAGCTCCGACCAGCTCAAGAAGTCCTCGTCGTCGGACAGTGACTCGAGCATCGCCTACGCATCGGGGGACGTCGTGGGCCAGGCTGGCGTGGAGTACGAGTACGAGAACGTGCTACAGGGCATCAAGGGCGAGCAGAAGGTCTACGTGGACGCCTCCGGCAACGTGCTGAGCTTCTCGAGCTCCGTGGAACCGCAGAGCGGCTCCGACGTCGTGCTCACCATCGACTCGACGCTGCAGAAGGCAGCCGAGGACTCCCTCGCCAAGCGGATTGCGGCGCTCAGGGAGGAGGGCAGGACTGACTGCCACGCGGGCTGCGCGATCGCGATGGACGTCACGAACGGCGAGATTCTCGCCATGGCGTCCGCGCCGACCTACTCGCCGAGCGTCTTCGTGGGTGGCATCTCGAGCGACGACTGGAAGAGCCTTTCGGACGACTCGAGCCACTACCCGCTCATGAACCGCTGCATCGCGGGCCAGTACCCGTCCGCGTCCACCATCAAGCCGCTTTCGTCGTTCGCCGCCCTCAACTACGGCATCGCGACCACGACGTCGACGTACTACTGCTCGGGGTACTGGACGGGTTTTGGCAAGGGCTTTGGCCAGTACTGCTGGAACCATTCGGGACATGGCACGGTGAACATCCAGAGGGGCATCACGGTGTCCTGCGACGTTGTCTTCTACGAGATCGGCAAGGGGTTCTTCTACTCGAAGCACCCAGAGGGGCTGCAGGACACGTACAAGAAGTGGGGACTTGGCTCCAAGACGGGCATCGACCTCCCGAGCGAGTCCGAGGGCAGGGTGCCGACGCCGGAGTGGAAGTACAAGTACTACGCCTCGTCCGACAGCGACTCGCGCACCTGGCAGGGCGGCGACACGACGAACCTCGTCATCGGCCAGGGCGACCTGCTCGTAACGCCGCTGCAGATGCTCTGCGCCTATGCCGGGATCGCCTGCGACGGGACCATGTACCGGCCGCACGTGCTCAAGAGCGTGAAGTCGCCCATAGGCGACGGCTCGGTGGTGACGTACAAGCCCGAGGTCATGCGCAAGGTGACGGAAAAGCAAGCCTACCTCGACGTTGTGCACGCGGGCCTGAAGGGCGTCATCTACGAGGAGTCGGAGGCGCAGACCGAGCACTTCACGAACCTGTCCGTCACCGTCGCGGGCAAGACGGGATCGGCGCAGACCTCGAAGTCGCAGCCGACCGGCTGGTTCATTGCGTACGCACCCTACGACAAGCCCAAGTACGTGGTCGCATCTGTGATCGAGTACGGCGGCTACGGCAGCGAGGGAGCAATGTACGTGGTGAGGGACATCCTCGGAACGATCTACAACCAGCCCGACACGGCCACGGCCGTCGACAGCTCCGGTGTCCAGTAGGGGAGGGACGATGGCACGACAGCAGAACTCGGCCCAGGGGGCCAAGGTGAACGAGAAGGGCCTGGGTTCCTTCTCGGCATTCTATTCCCACATCATGAACCGCCGCGGCATGGCGGCGCGGCCCTCGGCCGGCAAGCACATCGCGCGCAGCTCCGTATACATACCTCAGCTGATACCGGCCGTGCTCCTTGTGGCCTACGGAGCCGTCGTCATCTACTCGGCATCGCTATCCATCGCGGAGGCGTCGTTCCCCAGGCACCTGCTGGGCATCGCCATGGGCGTGGTGGGAGCCGTGCTCATCTGGCGCTACGACTACCGGGCGCTCCAGAACATGACGACGGCCCTGTTGGTGACCGACGTGATACTCATGTTCCTGCCCAAGGTGCCGGGCCTCAGCTACACCGCTCTGGGCATGACGGGTTGGATCAAGATCCCGATCATCGGGATGACGTTCCAGCCGTCGGAGCTCGCGAAGCTCGTCACGATATACCTCATGGCGGGACTCGGAGCGCAGTACAACGGCAAGGTGGACACGCTGCGTGACTA
>NZ_JBJEHW010000039.1:0-5117 GCF_051876455.1 Parafannyhessea sp. | reverse complement strand
TGCCGTTGGGCAGCCAGAACGGGAAGCCGGGGCCGGCCTCGTTCATCATGAAGATGTCCATCTCCTGGCCGATCTTGCGGTGGTCGCGCTTCTCGGCCTCCTCGAGGAGCTTGAAGTGCTCCTCCATCTCCGTCTTGTTGCGGAAGGCGACGCCGTTGATGCGGGTGAGCATCTTGTTGTCCTTGTCGCCCTTCCAGTAGGCGCCGCTCACGCCGGTGAGCTTGAACGCCTTGAGCGCCTTGGTGTACAGGATGTGCGGGCCCACGCACATGTCGACGTAGTCGCCCTGCTTGTAGAACGTGATGCGCGCATCCTCGGGCAGGTCGCCGATGTGCTCCACCTTGTAGTCGGCACCGCGCTGCCTCATGTAGTCGATGGCCTCCGCGCGCGGGAGCTCGAACACCTCGAACTTGAGGTTCTGCTTGCAGATGCTCTTCATCTCGTCCTCGATCGCGGGGAAGTCGTCCTCCGAGATCTTCCTGTCGCCAAGGTCGATGTCGTAGTAGAAGCCGTTGTCGGTGGCGGGGCCAAAGGCGAACTTGGCCTCGGGGTACAGGTGCTGGATGGCCTGCGCCATGATGTGTGCGGCGGAGTGACGGATGACGTGGAGCTCCTCGTCCTCGGGAACGTCCTCAACGTGGCCGTCGTTGAACAGTGCCTTCATCTTGATAACCTCTTCCGTTGGTATACGCGGCGGCGCCGCGCCCGTTTACGCATAAAAATAGCCCGCTCCTACGGATGCGGGCCCCATGGCACCTGTCACAAGCCGAGCCCGGCTCATAAAGGGACAGGTGCCTACATAGTCCTAGTTCGACGTGCAAAACGAGCGTGCATGAGCCGCGTGTGCCTTTCCTGCTTGGTTACCCCTCGGTTGTACCACACTCTGGCGCCGCCACGGGCCAAAATGGCCACTATGGTTGCCCATTCCATCCAATAAGGATGCAAGGCTGGACGTCCGTCCTTCTCCCCCAAGGGGCAAGACGCGCTGCGCCGGGTACAATCGTCACATGCATACGCCGGCCACGCGGCCACAGAGGAGGACGAGAAGGACATGGACATCCTGGTGCTGGAGTATCCCAAGTGCTCGACGTGCAAGAGGGCGCTACGCTGGCTCGACGAGCGCGGCGTCGCCTACACGGGCCGTGACATCGTGACGCAGAACCCCACCGCGGAGGAGGTCCTCACGTGGCAGCGCGCGTCGGGGCTGCCCATGCGGCGCTTCTTCAACACGTCGGGTCGCCTGTACCGCGAGCTCGGCGTCAAGACCCGGCTCGACGCGGGCATGACGGACGAGGAGGCCGCGGCACTGCTGGCCACGGACGGCATGCTCGTCAAGCGGCCGCTGCTCATAGTGGACGGCGTGCCCGCCCGGCCCGGCTTCGACGAGGCAGCATGGTCCGAGGCGCTGGGGCTCGCGTAGCACGAGCCTGAATGAATCAGGTGGACAGATTGGGTAAAGAGAAGGACGCCGGCACGTTGCGTGCTGGCGTCCTTTGGGTTCGCTTTGATGCCCGTCGCTACTGGATGCGGGTGCGGCAGTACGGGCAGACCTTCCAGTCCGCGTTGAGCGGACGGTGGCAGGTGGGGCAGACGTTGCGCACCTGCGTGTTGCAGATGGGGCAGACCACGAAGTCGCGGTCGATGGGCGCGCCGCACTTGGGGCAGATGCCGTAGTGGGAGAGCTGGTGCTCGCGGAGCGCGATGTCCAGGTCCTGCTCCTCGCGGTCGACCAGGTAGGAGCTCGGGCGCAGGATCACGTACGCCAGGAGGCCGACGATCGGGATGATCGAGATGATCGCCCACAGCCACCAAGGCTCGGCACCGCGGCGCTGCGCGTCGCGAATGACGTACACGATGGAGAGGATGTAGAGCATCACGATGCACGCGACCATCAGGTAGAGGACCATGCGGACCTCGGGGGTGATGATCTGGTTCAGAAGATCAGACATGTCTTAGTGGCCTTTCCTTTTACGTACGGCTCCCAAAGCCCATCGGCAGGAACCCACAGCGTCGTGACAGATTGTAACAGACCGAGGGAAGCTGCCAGGCGCAATCCGCATTTGGTCACGCATCGCACAAGCTGTACATCCGGCGGCGCCGCGGTCTTCTCCCCCGGCGCCGCCTGCCACGCCTACTCGTAGCGCTCGTCGAACACGCGCTTGGTCTTTTTCTCGCTGCGCGGCAGGACGCCCAGCTCCACCACCTTGACAAGCGGCGTGAAGCCGATGCGGTTGCGGCACTCGTGCGCGACCTCGTCCGCGAGCTCCAGGAAGTTCTGCGTGCCGTCCGTCTCCACGTACAGGCGCATGGTGTCGCGACCCTCCAGGTGCGAGAGGTGGATCTGGTACTCGCTCGAGAGCTGCGGGAACGACGCGATGACCTCCTCCACCTGGCGCGGGAACACGTTGACGCCGTGGATCTTGAACATGTCGTCCGAGCGGCCGCGCAGCGTGTCGATGCGCGGGTACGGGCTGCCGCAGGGGCACGGCCTGGGGATGATGCGGCTCAGGTCGTGCGTGCGGAAGCGGATGAGCGGCGCGCCCTCCTTCACGAGCGTGGTGATCACGATCTCGCCCCACTCGCCGTCGGGCACGGGCTCGCCCGTGTTGGGGTCCACGATCTCGAGGTAGATATAGTCGTCCCAGTAGTGCATGCCGTCGTTGGCGTCGCAGCTGATGCCGATGCCGGGACCGTACACCTCGGTCAGGCCGTAGATGTCGTACGCCTTGATCCCGAGGCCGTCGCAGATGCGGCGGCGGATCTTCTCACCCCAGCGCTCTGAGCCGATAACGCCGCGCCTGAGCGCGATCTGGTCCCTCATGCCGCGCTTCTGCACCTCCTCCGCGAGGAGAAGGGCGTAGCTCGACGTTGCGCAGATGACCGTGGACTGCATGTCCACCATGAACTTGAGCTGCTTTTCCGTGTTGCCGGGGCCCATGGGGATGGCCATGGCGCCCAGCTTCTCCGCGCCGGCCTGGAAGCCGATGCCCGCCGTCCACAGGCCGTAGCCGGGGGTTATCTGCACGCGGTCGAGGTTGGTGACGCCCGCCATCTGGTAGCAGCGCGCGAACTGCGTTGCCCAGTCGTCCACGTCCTTGGCGGTGTACGG
Source organism: Parafannyhessea sp. (assembly GCF_051876455.1). NCBI lineage: Bacteria > Bacillati > Actinomycetota > Coriobacteriia > Coriobacteriales > Atopobiaceae > Parafannyhessea > Parafannyhessea sp. Next base: position 2,008 of record NZ_JBJEHW010000039.1, on the reverse strand, counting down.
CACGATCACGGGCGTGCCCGTGGTGCCCGAGCTCGAGTGGATGCGCACGATCTTCTCCTCCGGGACCGCGGCGAGCCCCAGCGGGTAGGCGTCGCGGAGGTCCTGCTTGGACGAGAAGGGCAGCCTCAGGAACTCGTCGGCCGAGGCCACGCCCGTGATGCCCTCCTCCTTGAGGCGGCGCCCGTAGAAGTTGTCCGAAGCGCGCAGGCGCGCGATCTGCGTGTTGACCTGGTCGAGCTGCTCGTCAGAAATCTGCATGGCAATCCTTTGCTCTAGTGGTGTCCCCTGCCGCGGCGTCGTGGCACGGCCTACACGTAGCGCTCCGAGTACTCGAGCGCGCGGTCGTTCAGCTCCCAGAAGCGCTCTGGCACGCACGCGTGCATGGCGCGGCTCACGTCCTCCACGGTGAAGCCGATGGCACCCGTGCGCGCCGCCGCGCCCAGCAGCAGCACGTTGAGGACCTTGGCAGAGCCGAGCGCGCGCTCCGCGTCCGCCGCGTCCACCACCACGAGCCGCCCCGCGGCGGAGCGCAGGTAGGACATGACCTCGTCCAGGTGGTAGGCGGGTCCTCCGGTCATGGCGGAGACCGGTACCACGGCGCGGTTGCTCGCCACGACGGTGCCGCCCGGCTTGAGGAAGCCCAGCTGGCGCACGGCCTCCGCAGGCTCGAACGCGATCAGCAGGTCTGCGCGGCCGCGGCCGATCATGGGGCCCGCGACGCCCTCGCCTATGCGCACGTGGCTGAAGACGGAGCCTCCGCGCTGCGCCATGCCGATGGTCTCGGCCGTCTTGACGGGAAGCCCGTGCTGCATGGCCGCGGTGGCCAGCAGCCGGGACGCCAGCACCGTGCCCTGGCCGCCCGTGCCGCAGAGCACGATGTCGGCTCGCATGGCCCTGTCCTTCTCGCTCGCGGCCTGCCCCTGCGCCTGCGGGGTCACGGTCGTCACGCTTGCCTCGCTCATACCCTCACGCCTCCGGATATCGCGCCCGTGGGGCACACCTGCTCGCACAGGGTGCAGCCCACGCACTGGGACTCGTCAATGGCAACCTTGCCGTCGGCCTGCGGCACGAGGGCCGGGCAGCCAAGCTGCGTCACGCAGCGCTGGCAGCCCACGCAGCGCCCGGCGTCCACGTGGCTTTGGGCCTTGGGCTTGTACAGGAAGATGCACGGACTCCTGAAGATGATGGCCTTCACGCCGGGCTCCGCGTCCACGCGTGCCACGACCTCCTCCGTCGCCTTGAGGTCGAGCGGGTCCACGGTCTCGACCGTGGTGAGGCCGATGGCCCTGAGCACGCGCTCGATTGATACGGGCGTGACCTTCTGCCCCATGGCCGTCCAGCCCGTGCCGGGGTGCGGCTGGTGGCCGGTCATGGCGGTGGTGGCGTTGTCCAGCACGCAGAGCGTCATGTTGGCCTGGTTGTAGAACGCGTTCACCACGCCCGTGATGCCGGACGCGAAGAACGTGGAGTCGCCCACGAACGCAAAGCAGTGCGTGTCTGGCTCCACGCGGCCCACGCCCTGCGCGATGTTGATGCCGGCGCCCATGCACAGGCAGGTGTCGCACATGTCGAGCGGGCGGGCGTTTCCCAGCGTGTAGCAGCCGATGTCTCCGCAGTAGATGGTCTTCTTGCCGCGCATGGCCTGCTTGACCGCATAGAAGCTCGCGCGGTGCGGGCAGCCGGCGCAGAGCACGGGCGGCCTTACGGGGAGCTCCGGCGGGTCAGGCCAGCTGGCGTCCTGCGCGTCGCCGCGGCCCAGGAACGCGTCGAGCACCTGGCCCACGTACTCCACGGAGTTCTCTCCGGACGGCTTCACGTCGCCGGTGAGCTTGCCGCGCACCGTCACGTCCAAGTGGTGCCTGCCCGCGAGCGCCGTGAGCGCGCGCTCGATCACGGGATCGAGCTCCTCGACGCACAGGACCTCGTCCACGCCGTCCAGGAACTCGAGCGCAAGGTCGTCCGGGAACGGGAACGGCGTCGCCACGCGCAGCACGCGGCACTCGCCCTC
>NZ_JBJEHW010000038.1:0-5136 GCF_051876455.1 Parafannyhessea sp. | reverse complement strand
AGTTCGCAATCTGGTGGTACGTGCGGTGCACGCCGTCCTTGAGCTGCTTGGCGTTCTCGTTCACGCGGTTGAACTCGACCACCGTGTCGTAGAGCGAGTAGCCCATGATGGTGAGGAGGGCGGCCACCACGTTGGGCGTAATGGGCGTCTGGGTCCAGGCGTAGACGCCGAGCGTGATCACGAGGTCGTGCAGCAGCGCGACGACGGCCGTGATGGACATCTTGAACTCGTAGCGGATGGAGACGTACGCGATGATGAGCGCGATGGCGATCACGAAGGCGAACGCCGACGAGCGCGTGACGTCCGCGCCCCAGTCGGGCCCGATGGTGGTCGCGGTGTAGTTCTGGGACGTGAGGCCGAGCGTCTTGGCGGCCGCCGCGGCGTGGCGGTTGGCCGTCGAGGGGTCGGTTGTCTCGAGGCGCACGATGAAGCCCCTCTTGGCGTCGCTCACCGTCGTCTGCACGGAGGGGTCCTTCTCCCCCGCCTTCACGAGTGCCGAGCGCATCTGCGAGATGGTGATGGAGCCGGTGTCCGTGAAGTCGATCTCCGTGCCGCCCTTGAACTCGATGCCGAAGACGAGCCCGCGGACGACGAGGCCGACGACCGCCAGCACGACGAGCACGCAGGACAGCGTGAGGAGCTGCCTCCTGTGCTGGATGAAGGGAATCTCGTGCCTGAAGTGACTACGCATTGCGGGCACCTCCCTTCTGGTCCCTCTCGTCTGCCTTGCGACGCGCCTCCGCGAGGTCCTGGTCCACGCCCCAGAACGCCGGGTGGCGCTCAATGGTGCCCAGTGCGAGCAGGCGCAGCGCGGGCGCCTTGAAGCAGAACATGGTGATGACGTCGCACACGATGCCGAGTGCGAGCGTGAGGCCGAAACCCTTGACCGAGCCGATCGCGAAGAAGAACAGCGCGAGCGCGCACACGAGCTGGACGGCGTCCGCGTCGAGCGACGTCATGATGCCGTGCTTGGCGCCGGAGACCGACGCCTGCTTGACGGTCCTGCCCATGCGGATCTCCTCGCGGAAGCGCTCGAGCACGAGGATCGACGAGTCGGCCGCGGAGCCCGTGGTGAGCACGACGCCCGCAAGGCCCGGCAGCGTGAGCGCGAAGAGCCCGAAGTGCGAGAGAAGCGCGAGGATCCCCAGGTAGACGATGCCGAACACCGCGAGCGAGCCCATGGTGAGGATGCCGAGGCCGCGGTAGAACACGAAGAGGTACACGATGACGATCGCAAGGCCGATGCCGATGGCGAACACGCCCTGGGTGAGCGAGTCCTGGCCGAGCGTGGGGCCGACGACGCGGCTCTCGGAGTACTTGAGGGTGACGGGAAGCGAGCCGGAGTCGAGCACGGTCTTGAGCGACTTGGCCTCGCTCAGCGTGAACTTGCCCGTGATCGACACCTCTCCGCCCGTGATCTCGCTCTGGACCGCCGGCGCGGACTTCACCACGCCGTCGAGCACGATGGCGATGCGGCCGTTGGTGGGCGCGAGCTCCTTGGTGACCTCGGCAAAGTCCTTGGTGCCCTCGGAGTCGAGCTTGACGTTGACGGAGTAGTAGCCGGAAAGCGAGTTGCTCGACTGCCCCACCGAGACGCTCTTGACGTGCTTGCCGGTCATGAACGGGGTGTACGTGCCGCTCTTGAGCTTCACGTTCTCGGTCCCGGCATTGATCTTGGCGAGCGCGTCGGCGTCCCCGATCTCGTCCAGGCGCACGAACTCGAGCAGGCCCGTCTGGCCGATGGTCTTGATGGCCTGGTTCGCGTTGGTGGCGCCGGGGATCTGGATCAGGATGGACTTGCTGCCCTGCTGCTGCACCGTGGTCTCGGACGCGCCGAGCGAGTTGACGCGGTTCTGCACGATGGTCGTGGCCGTCGCCATGTCCTCGGCCGAGGGCGTCTTGCCGTTTGACTTGCTCGCGGTCATGATGACCGACACGCCGCCGCGGATGTCGAGTCCCTGGGTGATCTTCTCGCCCACGGGGGTGAAGCCGATGACGCACGCCACGAGCACGGCGAGAAGAACCACCAGCGTGCTCACGTACCGTCTCTTGTGCGGGTCGCTCCTCCTGCCCCTGCGGCGCGCCTTTGGCGCCTTGTCCCTCTTGGCCGCGGACTCCGTGGCGTTCCAGCGGTCAACGCCGGACAGGGACTCGGAGGACTTCTTGTCTCGAGCCATAAACCTTAGCCTTCTGTCTGGGGGCACGTGCCCCGGGTGTTTCGACTCGTCCAATGATAGAACACTTGGCCGAGTTCATCGCGGCGCGCCACGGCGCCGCCTCGCGCGCCGCTACCAGTCGCTGGCGGCGGGGAGCTCGTCCCATGCCCGCACGAACTCGCCGTAGCGGTGCTCGATGATGGCCTGGCGGGCTCGGCGCATGAGGTCGAGCAGGTAGTAGACGTTGTGGAGGGACAGCAGGATGGAGCCCACCATCTCCTTCTGCTTGACCAGGTGATGTATGTAGGCGCGGCTGTAGCCGCCCGTGCACACGGGGCAGGTGCAGTCCGCGTCGATGGGGCCCGCGTCGTGCGTAAAGCGCGAGTTCTTGAAGTTGAGGCGACCCTCGCTCGAGAACGCGGACCCCATGCGCGCCGTCCTGGTGGGCAGCACGCAGTCGAACATGTCGATGCCGTACTCCACGCCGTGCACGAGCGTCGTGGGGTTGCCCACGCCCATGAGGTAGCGGGGCTTGTTGCGCGGCATGTACTCGCTCGCGAGCGGGGCGAGCGTCTCGAACATGGTCTCGTGGTCCTCGCCCACGGAGTAGCCGCCTATGCCATAGCCCGGGAAGTCGCCACAGTCCTCCAGGTGGCGAAGCGACCTCAGGCGCAGGTCCATGTGCATGCCGCCCTGCACGATGCCGAAGAGCGCCTGGTCCTCGCGGGTGTGTGCCCTGTAGCAGCGCTCGGCCCACATGCCGCTCAGCTCTACGGCGCGCTCCACGAAGGAGCGGGTCGCCGGGTAGCCCGGGCACTGGTCGAGCTGCATCACGATGTCGGCCCCCAGCTTCTGGGCGATGTCCATGTTGCGCTCGGGCGTCCAGAACACGTGGCTGCCGTCGTAGTCGACGGTACGGAACTCCACGCCGTCATCCGTGAGCTTGGTGAACTCGCCGTGGCTGAACACCTGGAAGCCGCCGGAGTCCGTGAGGATCGGATGGTGCCACTGCATGAAGTCGTGCAGGCCGCCCATCTCGGCCACGACGTCCTCGCCGGGACGGTTGGAGAGGTGGTACGTGTTCGCGAGCACGATCTTTGCGCCCAGCCGCTCGAGCTGCGGGGGGAGTATGCCCTTGACCGTGGCCTTGGTGCCGACGGGCATGAAGATGGGCGTCGGGACGTCGCCGTGGGGCGTGTGCAGCACGCCGGCACGTGCGTGCGTCGTGGGGTCCTCCGCGACGATGTCGTAGGTGAACCACGTGCTTCTTGGGTTTGCGTAGTCGCTCATGGGTGAGGTACCTCGTTCTTCTCGCCTGCGCAGGCGTCCGCCCGCGCATGGGCAAGCCTAGCATACATACGGAAGGGAGCCCGGAACTGGCTGTGCCAGCGCCGGGCTCCCTGATCGCGACGTTATTTGCAGCCGCTACTCGAACAGGTTGGAGTCGCCGTCCTTGATGCCGAGGAGGGCGCCGAGCGCCTCGTTCTCGTCCGCGCCGTCGCAGGAGATCTCGACCTTGGTGCCGGTGCCGAGGCCAGCGGCGAGGATCATCATGATGGACTTGGCGTTGACGGGAGCGGAGCCCTTGTCGAGGTCCTTGATGGTGACGGTGCTCTGGTACTGCTTGGCAACCTGGACGAACTGGGAAGCGGGACGAGCGTGAAGACCAGTCGGGCTGACGATGGAAACTTGCTTGGAAACCATGGCGCACTCCTTAATGACCTTTGCGGCCAAGGCGGCAAGCCCCGGCCCAAAATTGACCTACGTGGTGATTATAGTAACAAAAAACACACGGCGGATGGTCATTGGATGCCAAAAACGACCATCGGTCCCGCGAGGCGTGCACCCGAGCGGCCGTGTTCTAAAATTTGCTACGACGCAGAGGACACGAGGGCGGCGCCCGCGGCGGGACTACCCGGCGCCGGAACCGCATGAGACACCGAGGGGAAACGCATGCCAGACGCTCGCGACAAGCAGGAGACACAGACGACCGCGAATCCCGACGAGGAGTCGAAGTCCGGCCTCGAGTATCCCGACGCCGTGCCCGCCGGCGCGGAGGACCTCCCCGTGATCACGAAGGGCGACCTCGACGCCAAGGGCAAGGACGGTGCCGAGAAGAACGGGAAGTCCGGCGCCGCGGGCGATTCCGGGAACCCGCTCACGGGCGGCTTTGGCGCCATCCGCCAGGTCCGCGCCGCATCCAAGCGCCACGCGGACGCGCGCGAGAAGGTCAAGAGCCTCAAGTCGGAGCTCGAGAAGAGCCAGAAGACGCTCGACCACCGCAACAAGGTGGAGGCCAACTACCAGAAGATCGTCGGCGAGCAGTCCAAGCAGCTCGACATGCAGGGACAGGCCGTCGCGCGCGCCGAGTCCGTCATCAACGAGCAGGGCGCCCAGAAGTCCGAGCTCGAGAAGAGCCTCGCCCAGATGAAGAACGAGCACGAGGAGCAGCTCCGCCCCTACCGCGAGCTCATGGAGTCAACCAAGGGCCGCGCCGACGACGCCGCGAAGACGCTGGCGGATGCCAAGCGCCAGGCCAAGGCCGCCGACCAGCAGCTGGGCGACGCCACGAAGCGCCGCGAGCAGAGCGTCACCTCCGCGAGCAGGTCCGTCGACAACTCGCAGGAGCGCCTGCGCAAGGCCGAGGCGGAGCTCGACGCCCTCAGGAGCGACGATGGCGCCTCCCCCGCCGTCGTCCAGAAGAAGCAGAGCGACATCGTGGCGGAGCGCGCGCACCTCGACGCGGCCCGCGCCGAGCTAGAGCGCGCCACGAAGGAGGGAAAGGACCTGGTCGACGGCGCCCAGGCGAACCTGTTTGCCCAGCGCCACGCCCTGGAGACCGCAGAGACCGCAGCGGACGTGGCCAAGCGCGAGGCCGACGAGCGCCGGGAGGAGTACGAGCGCCTCTACAACAAGGCCATGGCCGAGGAGAAGGGCGTCTCGGACGAGATCGCGAAGCGCGACCGCGCCATGACGGCCG
>NZ_JBJEHW010000037.1:15045-23436 GCF_051876455.1 Parafannyhessea sp. | reverse complement strand
CCAAAGCTAAGGAGAAGAACATGACGCCTCGACCGCAGGACGCCCTCGTGGCATGGCTCGCCGCCATGGCCGAGCGGCTCGCAGGCGACCGTAAGGTCGTCGCGTCCGAGCGCACGATGTTCGGCCGCGCCCGCGTGGTGGACATGCACGACTCGGACGGGACGCCCGTCCGCGTGCTCGAGGTGTCCGGCACGTGGCAGAGCGCCACGTACCTGGACGAGGGCTGGTCCGAGCTCGTCTTCCCCTACCACAGGCTCTTTGCGGACGCGATCCTCGAGCTGGGCATCGCCTCGCCGCACGCGCTCATGCTGGGCGGGGGCGGCTACGCCTTCCCCAAGTACCTCGTGACGCACGACGACGACGCCACAGTCGACGTGGTGGAGGTCGACCCCGCGGTGTCCGACCTCGCGCGGCGCCACTTCCTGCTCGACAGGCTGGGCCCCGCCGCGTCGCGCATGCGCACCTACAACGTGGACGCGCGGGCGTTCCTGGAATCCAGCCAGGGCCGTGCCTCCTACGACGTGATCGCCAACGACTGCTTTGGCGCCCAGGTCCCCACGGCGGGCATCGCCACGGCGGAGGGCGTGCGGGCCGTCGCGTCGCGCCTCGCGCCCGGGGGCGCGTACCTCTCCAACGTGGTCTCCGCGCTCGAGGGCAGGCGCTCGCGGGCGCTCCGCGACGTGTGCGCCACGCTCGCGACCGCGTTCGACCACGTGTGGGTCATCCCCTGCTCGCCCGAGGACCCTGACCTCGAGGACAACAACGTCGTGGTCGCCTCCAACGCCGGCGCGCTCCCCATCCCCACGTGGGAGCCCTCGGGCAGGCCCCTCGGCCGCGTGCTGAGGGACGGCGCGCGCTAGGGCCGCCCGCGGCCGAGGGCCCCCGTCCCTCTCCCCCGGCCCGTCCGCACGGCGATGGCTCGCGGCAGTTCGCGTAAGAGGCGGCGGCCACGCCTTACGCTGCCCGTATACTTCATGGGCGATGTGAGGGTCGAACCGTGAGGAGGGCGCATGTCTGGTCCTGGGGTCGGGAGGTACGACGTGTCGTTCGCGTCGTCGGACGGCAGCACGACGGTCAGGGGGTACGCGTGGTGGGACCACGACCCGCGCGACCGCACGGACGAGCGCCCCAAGGCCGTCGTGCTCCTGGTGCACGGCATGGCCGAGCACATCGAGCGCTACGACGCCTTCGCCCGGTGGCTCGCCTGCCATGGCTACCTCGTGTGCGGCCACAACCAGATCGGCCACGGCTCCAGCTGCCCGCGCGAGCGCTGGGGCTGCCTTCCCGCCCACGGCGGCGCCGCGTACCTGGTGGAGGACGTGGAGCGCCTGCGCCGGCTCGCCACGTCGTGGTGCGCGCCGGGCACGCCCTGCTTCGTCTTCGGCCACTCCATGGGGAGCTTCGTGGCGCGCAGCTACGCCTCGCACCACGGCGACGCGATCGACGGCGCCGTCATCTGCGGCACGGGCTTCGTGGACCCGCGCAAGGCGAGGTTCGGCAACGCCCTGGCGCGCCTGATAGCCCGCGTGCGCGGGGACGACGCCAAGAGCAGGTTCCTCCACGCGATGGCCGACGGCTCCTACGCCAAGAAGGTCCCCGCGCGCCGCACGGACTTCGACTGGCTCTCGCACAACAGGGCCAACGTGGACGCCTACATCGCGGACGACGCCTGCGGGTTCATGTTCTCCGCGGGCGGCTACGCCACGCTGATGGGAATCACGGCCGAGGTCTGCACGCCCGAGTGCGCGCGGAACGTGCCTCCCGCGCTGCCGCTGCTCTACATATCCGGCGCCGAGGACCCGGTGGGCGACATGGGCCGCGGCGTCACCGCGGCGGCCGAGCTCGCGCGGAAGGCGGGCTCCACGGACGTGACCGTGAGGCTGTTCCAGGGGATGCGCCACGAGATCCTGAACGAGGACGACGCCCCCGAGGTGTACCGGTGCGTGCTGGCATGGCTCGAGCAGAGGCTGCCGGGCGCGCGTGAGAGGGAGGACGTCGCATGAGCGAGAAGTACGTGATTGCCTTGGACCAGGGCACGACCTCATCCAGGTCGGTCCTCGTGGACCACGCCGGGCGCATGGTCGACTGCGTCCAGCGCAGCTACCCGCAGATCTTCCCCAAGCCCGGCTGGGTCGAGCACAACCCGCAGGAGATCCTGTACTCGCAGCTCGGCAGCCTGACCGAGCTCGTGACCCGCCACGCGCTCACGGCCGACAACGTGGCCGCCATCGGCATCGACAACCAGCGCGAGACCACGATCGTGTGGGACCCCAGCACCGGCGAGCCCATCCACAACGCCATCGTGTGGCAGTGCCGCCGCACCGCCCCCATCATCGAGGAGCTCTGCGGCACGCCCGAGGTGCGCAAGATGGTGCAGCGGAAGACGGGCCTCCTCCCGGACGCGTACTTCTCGGCCAGCAAGATCAAGTGGCTGCTCGACAACGTGCCGCATGCCCGCGAGCGCGCCGAGGCCGGCGAGCTCGTCTTCGGCACCGTGGACACCTGGCTCGTGTGGGTGCTCACGGGTGGCCTCGTGCACGCCACGGACCCCACCAACGCGAGCCGCACCATGCTCTACAACATCCACGAGGGCTGCTGGGACCAGGAGCTCCTCGACCTGTTTGGCATCCCCGCGTCCATGATGCCCGAGGTCAGGCCCTCCGCCTCGCTCTTTGGCGAGACGAGCTACCCCGGCGTCCCGGCGGGCATCCCCATCTGCGGCGTCGCGGGCGACCAGCAGTCGGCGCTCTTTGGCCAGTGCTGCTTCGAGCCCGGCCAGGCCAAGAACACCTACGGCACGGGCTGCTTCCTGCTCATGAACACCGGCACGGAGGCGCGCACGTCCTCCAACAACCTCGTGACGACCATCGCGGCAACGCCCCCGGGCGAGAGGCTCCACTACGCGCTCGAGGGCAGCGTCTTCGTGGCGGGCGCCCTCATCCAGTGGCTGCGCGACGAGATGCACCTCATCCGCACGGCCGAGGAGACGGAGTTCCTCGCCAGGAGCGTGCCCGACACGGGCGGCGTCTACATCGTGCCGGCGTTCACGGGCCTGGGCGCCCCCTACTGGAACCCCGACGCCCGCGGCCTCATCTGCGGCATCACGCGCGGCACCACGCCCGCGCACATCGCCCGCGCCGCGCTCGAGGCGCTGGCGTTCCAGACCTACGACCTGGCCCGCGCCATGGAGGCCGACGCCGGCGTGCGCCTGTCCGAGCTCAACGTGGACGGCGGCGCCTCGCGCAACGGCTTCCTCACGCAGTTCCAGGCCGACATCCTCGGCGCGGACATCCGCCGCCCCAAGAACATCGAGACCACGTCCCTGGGCGCCGCGTACCTCGCGGGCCTGGCCAGCGGCTACTGGAAGTCCACGCAAGATCTTCTTGCCCTGAGGTCCTCCGACGACGTGTTTACGCCTACCATGGATGAAAGCGAGGTGAAGGAACTTCTGGCCGGCTGGAAGGACGCCGTGAGGAGAGCGATGTAGATGGACCTCTTTGTCGCCAACGCGATACGACGCTACGTGCGCGACTCGTACGCCGAGGAGCTCGAGCTGCTCAGGACGCTCGCGCGGATTCCCGCGCCGTCCCACCACGAGGAGCGGCGCGCGAGCTTCATCGCGGGATGGCTGCACGCCCACGGCGCGCGCTACGTCCGCATAGACGACGAGAAGAACGTGATCTGCCTGCTCGCGAACCCGCGCGCGGAGCGCAAGGCGAGCGACGCCCAGACGCTGGCGGAGCACGTGAAGAACCGCACGCTCACGATGTACGCCGCCCACATGGACGTCGTCTTCGCGGACGAGGACGAGCTGCCGCTTCGCGAGGACGACGAGCGCATGTACGCGCCGGGCGTGGGCGACGACACCGCGAACCTCGTGAACCTGCTGATGGCGACCAAGTTCCTGCTGCAGAACCCCCTGGCCCGCGAGCGCGCCACGCGCAAGGGCAACATCCTCATCGTGGCGAACACCTGCGAGGAGGGCCTGGGCAACCTGGCCGGCACGCGCGACCTGTTTGGCGAGGTGGGCGAGTGGGTGGACAGGTACTTCTCGTTCGACCTGTACCTGCCGCAGTGCATATCGGTCTGCGTCGCGTCAGAGCGCTACCAGATCGACGTGGAGTGCACGGGCGGCCACTCGTACCACGACTACGGCAACGCGAACGCCATCGAGGAGGTCTGCTCGATCATCGAGGACCTCTATCGCATCAACCCGCCCATCGACGTGATGGACGGCGCGCACACGACCATGAACGTGGGGCGCATCGAGGGCGGCACCACCATCAACTCCATCCCCTCCCACGCGATGGCGAAGTTCGAGTTCCGCTCCTCCTCCACAGAGAACATCGAGGTCATGCGCTCGTTCTTTAACGCCGTGGTCGAGCGGCACCGCCGCGAGCTCGCGGAGAAGGACGAGGCGGGCAAGGTCACGGTGACGACGCTGGGCATCCGCCCGAGCGCGCAGGGCGTGGATGCCGACGCCCTCAGGCGGATGACGGAGCGCAGCGCGCGCATCGTGCGGCACGTCACGAAGGAGGACCCCGACCTGAGGCCGGCGTCAACGGACGCCAACATCCCGCTCTCGCTCGGCGTGCCCGCGAACACCATCGGCACCGTGCGCGGCGCCAAGCTCCACACCCGCGGCGAGTGGATCGAGAAGCGGAGCCTGCGCCAGGGCCTCGAGGTGGTCCTGCGCCTCATGCTGGACGACTGACGCGCCCTGCAGCTTCCGGCAACATCAGAGGATCGCGACTGGACGGTCCCCATGCGCCACGCGTGGGGACCGTCCTCTGGCAAATGCATGCCGTTGCGCCAGAGCGCATTTCGCAACCTTCGCATTACCACAATCATGAATTAAAATAAGCCCGTGAATTCGTGACGATTTGGGGTGATCCCGTGACCGAAGGCAACGATACGGCCGGCTCGACAGGCCCGCTTCGCACGACCGTTCCCTCGCGGGACGACCTGGCGGACGGCGGTGCGCCAAGGCACGCCGCACCCGCCGAGGGACCCGCAGCCGACGGCCAGGCGACGGAGCCAGCCGCGGACGCAGGCGCCGCGACCCAGCCCAGGCCGAGGCACGCCGCGAGGGCCCCCGAGGAGCCGGGCGAGAAGGACTCCTTCGGGGCAGGTTCCGCCGAGCACCCGCAGCCCGACTCCGCCGGCAAGACGGCGGTCTCCCCCGCCGAGGGCGAATCCGCCTCCCCAGCGCACGCTGCCCCGGGGGCCGCTACGGCCCTCGCCGCGTCCAAGCACGCGCACGGGGGCTCCTACGTGCCGCGTCGTCACTCGGCGTATGCGTCGCACGAGCGCGAGAGCGTGTCCGACTGGGTCAAGAGGCACCTCGCCACCATACGCATCGTCCTTCTCGTCTGCGTCATCGCCCTGTTTGGGTCGTCGCTCATCCTCACGAGGTGCTTTGGGCTCCTTGCCGGGCAGGAGGTGCCCAACGTCGTGGGCTACTCCGAGGAGAGCGCGAAGGCCCTGCTGGGCAAGCGCGGCTTCAGGGTCGAGGTGAAGGAGGAGGACACGCAGAACGCGGACGACGACGGCCGGGTGCTGGCGACGGACCCGGCGTCGGGCGAGAACGCGTCGCGCAGCGGAACCGTCACGCTCATGGTGGGGGTGATGACGCAGAAGACGGAGAAGGTCCCCAACCTCGTGGGAAAGACGAAGGCCGGCGCGGCGAGCGCCATCCTCGCGACGAACTTCTTCGTGCAGGACGACGTGGTGTACGCGTACTCGAGCACCGTCCCGGCGGGCACGGTCCTGAGCCAGGCGCCGTATGCGGGCAGCGAGAGGGCGCGCGGGTCGTCCATCGACCTCGTGGTGTCCGCGGGTCCGAACGGTGACGACGGGACGAACGCGAACGAGGGCGGCAAGAGCACCGTCACCATTCCGGACGTGGAGGGCATGGACTACGACGACGCCGTCACGCTGCTCAAGGGCATGGGCCTCAGGAGCAAGCGGAGCCGCGACACGGTGGACGGCAAGCTCACCCCGGGGACGGTCGCCGTGGTCGCGCCCTCGGTCGGGACCACGGCCGACATAGGGTCGACCGTCACCCTGAGCGTGGCCGCCAAGAAGTAGCCGTCGTCCTTCTCGCCCGGCGGTGGGTTTCCCCGTTCCCCCGTGCAAGGCGTTCGTGCAGCGATGTGGGTTCCGCGTGCACCCCAAAACGCCGCGTCATGTGGCATTATGGATGGTGACATACTGTTTTTCAGTTTTCGTCAACCACCTTCTTGGAACGACGCCAGGAGTGCCATGTTGCCTAAGTTCTGTCCCAAATGCGGTTCCCCCCTCAAGCCAGGCCAGGAGTTCTGCATGGTCTGCGGCACGAACCTGCGGGAGTGGGAGGAGGCGGACGACGCCGAGTTCCGTCCCGAGGACCTTGCGGAGGAGATCTCCGAAGAGGACCCGACGCTCGTGAGCAAGAGCCCCGTGGCCGACGGCCCCGTGACGGAGCCGGTTGAGGAGCCCGACCCCGACGACCCCCTGAACGAGGACGCGGAGCCCGAGCCCGTGGAGCCGCAGGAGCACGCGGAGACGGTCGCGGAGCGCCTGGAGGAGGAGCGGGAACGCGAGGCTGCGGCCGAGAGAGAGCCCGAGCTGCCCCGCCGCGGCGAGAGGCCCACCTTCGACGTGATCGACTCCTCGCACGCGCCCGTGCAGGCGCCCGTGGGGACCAACCCGACCGAGTCCCGGTTCCAGCGCAGCGACACCTTCTGGACGTCCGACCGAAGGGTGATCGTGGGCATCCTGGCCGCGACCCTCGTCATCACGCTCGTGTCCGCGCTCGTCACCACGCGCGGCTACAGCTTCAGCGACCCGCAGGCCAAGAACGTGACCTCTCGCAAGAGCGAGACCACGGACTCGAGCGACTCGTCCTCGAGCTCCAAGTCGAGCTCGGCGTCCAGCTCGAAGTCGAGCAAGACGAGCTCGAATTCGTCCTCCAAGAAGAGCACGTCGAGCAAGAAGAAGTCCAGCGAGAGCAGCCTCACCGCGGACGAGAAGGCCCAGAAGCAGGCAATCTCCGCATACTCGGACAAGCTCAAGAGCTATCGCTCGCAGGTTGACACCGCGATATCCGACTACAAGACGCTCTACGTGGCCACCCGCGACCAGCGCGAGGCAAAGCGCGCGTCGCTCGAGACGCTCATCCAGGAGCTGCAGGCCGACCAGAGCGCCAACGCCGCCCTCGCCTACCAGGAGACCGCGACGTTCTACCGCGCGTGGGTCGCGACGGACACCTGCTACAAGGACCTCGTGACCGTGGCGCAGCAGGTCGACCGCTACTGGCGCATCGACCTGGGCTACAACTACCCGAGCTACTACCCGCAGGTGCTGCTGGACCCCATCAACCAGAGCACCGCCGAGGGCGGCGACATCTACCAGACGCTGTCTGACTACGACACCAACTACGCCCAGATCACGTTCAAGAAGGATGCAACGTCGAGCACGGGTTCCGGCACCACGAGCACGGACTCCAGCTCGACCACGAGCTCGACCGGCACCGACACGAGCTCGAACCAGTAGGCGCAGGCGTCGGCCCGTGCCCTAGCGCAAGCCGGCGCGCCTTACGGCCTCCTGCCACAGACGCTCCCGCTCCCCCACGGGAACGGGAGCGTATCCCTTCCCAGCGAGATCCTCCGCAAGGCCCGGCCGGGCGAGAAGAACGTCCTTCCTCGCTCGCGGCAGGCGGTGTATGCGCGCCTCCAGCACGCTCGCGGCCGAGCGGCCGCGGCAGGACCAGAGCCCCACGAGCGCGGTCACCGGGTGCGTGCGCGTGTAGCGCGCCCCGCGCCCGGAGCGTCCGAGGTGCTCCGCCATGCGCCGCACGACGTCGGTCGTGATGCCGGTGTAGACGCTGCCGTCCTCGCAGGAGACCATGTAGACGAAGTATTGCCGCGCCGCGCGCGGCTCGCCGGTGCCGCTGGCAGCGTCTTCCGTGCGAGGGCGCGGGTCCTTCTCGCCCTTCGCGTCCTTCTTGCCATTTTCGCCCATGCGGGCTATGCCCCGTCCCCGTCCAGGGCGTGGGGCCCGTCCTGGCGCCACGCGATCGGCAGCCCCATGCCGGCGAGTGCGAGCACGAGGCCGCGCAGCCCCTCGCAGGCGCCGGCGTCCGCATCCGCGCAATCGGCCGGCGCGCTGCCGTAGGCGGCCTGGCCCATGCCCGCGCCGATGAGCTCGAGCGACCAGCCCCAGCCGTCCAGGCACGGTGCGCCGCCGTCCTCCCACGGGTCGAGCCCGAGGGGAAGGAGTGCCCCCGTCAGGCGCACGGCGCCGTCCGCGTCGAGCGTCGCGACCCTTTGCGTGCGGGCAAGGCCCTTGCCAAACCAGAGCTCGAGGGCATCGTCCTCGTTCCTGCCGACATAGAGCTCGAAACCGTCG
>NZ_JBJEHW010000037.1:0-14945 GCF_051876455.1 Parafannyhessea sp. | reverse complement strand
CGTGCACCAGGGAGTCCCTCCGCATGCCGGCCGCCTAGAGCATCCGGTCGAGCTCGTCCACCAGGGTGGAGAAGGTCGCGAGCGCCGCGTCGACGGCGGAGCCGTCCGCCATGTCCACGCCCGCGCCGCGGAGCAGCTCGATGGGCGTGCGCGAGCAGCCACCCGCAAGGAAGCCCAGGTAGTCCCGGACGGCGGGCTCGCCCTCGCGCAGCATGCGATCGGATAGCGCGGCCGCGGCTGCAAAGCTCGTGGCGTACACGTACACGTAGTAGTCGTAGTAGAAGTGCGGGATGCGCGCCCACTCGTGCGCGATCTCGTCGTCCGAGGCGATGGCGTCGCCGTAGTACAGGTCGTTCAGCGCGCGGTAGCGCTCGCACAGCGCGTCCGCGCTCACGCCCTCGCCCGCGTCGCAGGCGGCGTTGGCGTCGCGCTCGAACTCCGCGAACATGGTCTGTCGGTACAGCGTGGTCCTGAACATCTCGCAGAAGCGGTTCACAAGGTAGGCGCGCTCCGCGTCGTCCGTGGCATGGTCGAGCAGGTAGCGGATGAGCAGGCACTCGTTGGTGGTGGAGGCGACCTCCGCCACGAACATGGGGTACTCGGCGTAGCGCGGCGGCTGCGCCTCGTTGGAGAGCCACGTCTGCATGGAGTGGCCCATCTCGTGCACGAGCGTGAACACGTCCTCGAGCGTCCCCTGGAAGTTGAGCAGGATCAGCGGGCGCATGCCGTGCCCGTCGGCGGAGTACGCGCCGCTCATCTTGCCGGGCGTCTCGTACACGTCGATCCAGCGCTCGCCGAGCGCGCGACGAACCACGCTGAGGTACTTCTCGCCCAGCGGGGCGAGCGCGCGCAGCATGAGGTCGCACGCCTCCTCAAAGGTGAAGCGGCGCTCCGGCGCCTTCACGATGGGCACGTACACGTCCCAGTAGCGCATCCGGTCCAGCCCCAGCACGCGCCCGCGCAGGGCCATGTAGCGGTGCAGCGGCGCCAGGTTGCGGTGGACGGAGTCGATCAGGTTGCCATAGACCTCGACCGGCACCTCCGTGGGCGTGAGCGACGCCTCGAGCGAGCTCGCATAGTTACGCGCGTGCGAGAAGAACGCGAGGTGCCTCATCTGCGAGGCCAGCAGGGCCGCGCAGGTGTTGCGGACCGAGCGGTAGGCGCCGTAGACGCTGTGGTAGGCGGACTCGCGCAGCACGCGGTCGGAAGAGGTTTCGAGCGGGACAAAGCTGCCGTGCGTGACGGCATGCGCCTCTCCCCCGGCGTCGGTCGCGTCGGCAAACGTGAGGTCGGCGTCGTTCAGCATCGTGAACGCGTTGCCCGGCTGCTGCATGAGCACGCCGGCCTGGGCGAGAAGGGCCTCCTGCTCGGGCGGGAGCGTGTGCGGCGTGAGCGCGCGGACGCGGTCCAGGGCCAGGCGGTAGAGGCTCAGCCCGGGCACGTCGCGGTACCAGCCCTCGAGCGTGGCCCCGTCGATCGCCTGGACGCCCGGCTCGAACCACGCGCCCGCGGCGGACACCTCGGACATGAGGCTCGCCACGCGCGCGCTCAGGTCCTGGTAGCGGCTCTTGCGCGTGTCCTCGTCCGCGCGGCGGCCTGCGTAGCTCCACAGGCGCTGCAGCTCGAGCGTGGCGTCGTCGTCAAAGCGCAGGTACGCGAGGAGCCCCTCGCCCGATCCGAGGGCGCGGTCCTCCCAGCTGGCGTACTCGTCCACAAGGGAGCCCGCCTTGTCGAGCGCCGCCACGAAGGCCTCGTCGCTCCCGAAGAGGTCGCTCAGGTCCCAGCGGTAGCGCTCGGGCACCTCCTCCCTGCTCTGGTAGGAAGGCGTCGTCGTACCCGAGTCCTGCTCCGTCATGAGTTCCCTTTCCCGCCGCGCTAGTCATCCAGGCGCGACTTGATGTCCTTTACCTCGTCCTCGATCTGCTTGATGAGGTCGAGCTTCTCGTCGAGGCGCTCCTGCATCTCCTCGACGTGGTCCGTGGCGTACGCGTTGGCGATGCGCTCACGCAGGTGGTCGGTCTGCTCCTTCAGGTTGGAGATGCGCCTCTCGCGACGCTCGATCGCATCCTCCGTGCGCTGGCGCCACTCCTCGTGACGCTCCTCGCCGTAGGCGCGCTTCTTCTCCCAGAAGCCCTCCTTGGCCTTGTTGAAGTCCTCCCACAGGCGGTCGTTGAGCTCCCTGCCGGCGTAGCCGAGCTTCTTCCACCTGCGGTCGAGGTCCTTGGCGCGCTCCGTCGCCTCGCGCGAGAAGTCGCCTGCCTCGGAGAGTTCGCGGGCCTCGTCCACGAGCGCCTGCTTGGCCTCCGCGGCCTCCTTCTGGTCCGCCTCGACCTTGTTGTAGTGGGCGTGCTGCGCGTCGAAGAACGGCTGGCGCGCCTCCGTGAACTCCTTCCACAGGCGGTCGTTGTCCGCGCGCTCCGCGACGCCGGCGGCCTTCCACTCGTCCATGAGCTCCTTCATGCGGGCGGACGCCGCGCGCCACTCGACGCCCTTCCAGTCGGCGCTCGTCTTTGCGGCCTCGCGGGCCCTCTCCACGAGGGCCTCCTTCTTGGCCTTGGCCTCGGCTCGCGCCGCGTCGAGCTGCTTGAAGTGCTCCTCGCGGGCGTCGTAGAAGCTCCTCCTGGCCTTGTTGAACCTCTGCCAGAGCTCCTCGTCCACCTCGTGGCCCGCGGTGCCGGCGGCCTTCCACTCGTCCATGAGCTCGCGGAAGCGGTCGCCCGTGGCCTTCCAGTGGTCGGACTTGCTCAGGCGCTCCGCCTCCGCGGCGAGCGCCTCCTTCTTCTTGCCGGCGTCCTCGCGGGCGGCGTCGCGCGCCGCATAGAACGCCTCGCGTGCCGCGTCGAAGCGCCTCTGCAGCTCGTCCTCGCGCGGGTCGTGCCAGCGTCGCAGCGAGCGCCACTCGTCCGCCAGCCTGCGGAGGTCCGACGGCCCGCGCCGCCAGTCCTTCTCGCCCGCGACCGACTCGGCCTCGGTGCAGAGCGCCTCGCGCTTGGCGAGCTCCTGCTCGAGCGCGGTCTGCCCATCGGCCTGGGGCCGTGCCTCGCCCTTGGCGTCCGTCGTCGCCGTCGCGGGCTGGTCCGCGCCCTGGGACGGGTCCTCGGTTGGATTGTTGTCGAGCGTCATGTGTGTCTCCTCGCAGCAGACAGAACTGGTTTTCAGGACATGCGGGGACGGGACAAACGCCAACGTCAGCCGCCATGTCTACATTCATGAAAGAATATCACATGAATGCCACAATCGGACCGCGACTGGCACCAACGGGCAGCTTTGTGGCGCGTCGGCCGCGCCCGCCGCCCGCGCGCCCACTCGCGCGACGCATTGCCCTATCATCGTGGGGACGGGACGCGACGGAGGGAGGCTCGATGGGCGACACGACGGCGGACGCGCCAAGCGCGTGCGGTGCCAGCGCCGGCCGCTGCCCCCACTGCGTCGACGGCACGTCGTGCATGGACGGCATCAGGATCTTCTCGGGCCTTCCCGATGACGCCAAGCGGAGCCTCATGGCGGGCGCCATCCGCTCGACGCATCCCGCGGGCAGCATCATCGCGCACGAGGGCGATCCCATCGAGTCGATCCTGATCGTGCGCCACGGGCGCATCAAGACCTTCCACACCGACGCCGACGGCGAGGAGTACCTGCTCGACATCCTGCACGACGGCCAGGCCATATGGCATGGCATGTTCATGCAGAAGGACGACGTCTACCACTACTCCGTGGGCTGCCTCAGCCGCGTTGACCTGTGCCGCATCCGCCGCAGCGACTTCCTCGCGCTCATCGAGAGCAACCCCCAGGTCGCGCTCGGGCTCATGCAGACGCTCGGCTCCGAGCTGGTCCAGGCGGAGGAGAAGATCAAGCTCCTGGGGATCCGCGACCCCCGGCGGAGGCTGGCGCGCTTCCTCCTGTACCGCGACGAGCGCTGCCTCGGGGCGGAGATCAACCTCAAGCTGAACGACATCGCGAACTCGGTGGGCCTGCGTCCCGAGACCGTGAGCCGAAGCATCGGCGCCTTCGAGCGCGAGGGCGTGCTGCAGCGCGTGGGCCGCGGGCGCCTGAGGGTGCTCGACCGCGCGGCCCTGCGCGACATCGCGGACTAGCCCTGCGTTTACGCCGTTCGCCGGCTGATTTCGACCGCTCGCACTGTTGGCGCGCGGTCTTTTTTTCGTAACTTGATTGCAATCAAGGAAAGCCTTCCGTAAAGAATTTAAGTTCTCCTCGAGCGATGCGAACGGGGCCACGCCGGTCCGCCCGCAGCGCGGCACGGTGTCCCGAAGTCCCTAGGGAGGCAGCCCCTTGCTTGGAAGAGTCCACTCGCTCGAGTCGTTTGGGTCGGCAGACGGGCCTGGCGTCCGCTTCCTGGTCTTCCTCCAGGGATGCGCCATGCGCTGCCGCTACTGCCACAACGTGGACACGTGGTCCATGTCGGGCGGCACGATGATGTCCGCCGACGAGATCCTGGACAGGGCCGAGCGCTACCGCAGCTACTGGGGCGAGGACGGCGGCATCACGGTCAGCGGTGGCGAGGCGCTCCTGCAGATCGACTTCGTGGAGGAGCTCTTCTCAAAGGCCAAGGCGCGCGGCATCAACACGTGCCTCGACACGGCGCTGCAGCCCTTCTCGCCCAAGGCGGAGTACGTGGAGAAGTTCGACAGGCTCATGCGGTCGTGCGACCTCGTGCTCGCGGACCTCAAGCACATCGACCCCCAGGGACACCGCGAGCTCACGGGCCACGACAACGCGAACATCCTCGCCGCGCTCGAGCACCTCGACGCGATCGGCGAGCCGGTATGGGTCCGCCACGTGCTCGTGCCCGGCATCACGGACGACGACGCGCTGCTCGAGCGCACGGCGCAGTTCCTCTCGCGCCTGCATAACGTGGAGCGCATCGAGGTGCTCCCCTACCACACGCTCGGCGCCTACAAGTGGGGTGAGCTCGGAATGAAGTACACGCTCGAGGGCGTGGAGCCGCCGAGCGCGGAGCGCGTGCGCAACGCCGAGCGCATCCTCAGGCGCGAGGGCTGAGCGGCCGAGCCGGCTCCCTGAACTGGCACTTCCTGCAGACGATGCAGATTGACATAGGCAGTAACACGCGATGGCGGCGCGGCCGCCGGAAAGCGAGGAGAGATGCGGGACGTTAAGGAGTGGGAGGGCTTCCAGGGAGGCCACTGGACGTCGGACGTGAACGTGCGCGACTTCATCCAGCAGAACTACACGCCGTACGACGGCGACGAGTCGTTCCTGGCCGGCCCGACCGAGGCGACGGACAAGCTATGGGGCAAGGTCCAGGAGCTGCAGGCGCAGGAGCGCGCCAACGGCGGCGTCCTCGACTGCGAGACGGAGGTCGTGAGCAGCCTCACCGCGTACGGCCCCGGCTACATCGACCCCGAGCTCAAGGACCTGGAGAAGGTCGTCGGCCTGCAGACCGACAAGCCCCTCAAGCGCGCGTTCATGCCCTACGGCGGCATCAAGATGGCGCAGCAGGCGGCCGAGAGCTACGGCTACAAGATCAACCCCAAGTACGACAAGATCTTCAACGAGTACCACAAGACGCACAACCAGGCCGTGTTCGACGCGTACACCCCCGAGATGCGCGCGGCGCGCCACAGCCACGTGATCACCGGCCTGCCCGACACCTACGGCCGCGGCCGCATCGTGGGCGACTACCGCCGCGTGGCGCTCTACGGCGTCGACTACCTCATCCAGAAGAAGCAGGAGGACCTGCTCAACTGCGGTGACGGCACCATGCTCGACGACGTCATCCGCCTGCGCGAGGAGATCGCGGAGCAGATCCGCGCCCTCAAGGGCATGAAGCAGATGGCCGCCACGTACGGCTACGACATCAGTAGGCCCGCCACCGACGCGCACGAGGCGTTCCAGTGGCTCTACTTCGGCTACCTCGCGGCCATCAAGACCCAGAACGGCGCCGCCATGTCCGTGGGCCGCATCTCCACGTTCCTCGACATCTACGTCGAGCGCGACCTCAAGGCCGGCAAGATCACCGAGTCCGAGGCGCAGGAGCTCGTGGACCACATGGTCCTCAAGTTCCGCATGGTCAAGTTCGCGCGCATCCCAAGCTACAACGAGCTCTTCTCCGGCGACCCCGTCTGGGCGACGCTCGAGGTCGCGGGCCTCGGCCAGGACGGCCGCTCCATGGTGACCAAGAACGACTTCCGCTTCCTGCACACGCTCGAGGACATGGGTCCGGCGCCCGAGCCCAACCTGACGGTGCTCTACTCCAAGCGCCTGCCCAAGGCCTTCCGCCTGTACGCCGCCAAGATCTCCGTGGACACCTCGTCCATCCAGTACGAGAACGACGACGTCATGCGTCCCGTCTGGGGTGACGACTACAGCATCTGCTGCTGCGTCAGCGCGACCCAGACCGGCAAGGAGATGCAGTTCTTTGGCGCCCGCGCCAACCTCGCCAAGTGCCTGAACTACGCCATCAACGGCGGCAAGGACACCAAGTTCGACGACAAGCAGGGCAACCACATGCAGGTCGGCCCCGAGCTCGCCCCGATCACGAGCGAGTACCTCGACTACGACGAGGTCATGCACAAGTTCGACATCATGATGGACTGGCTGGCCGGCCTCTATGTCAACATCCTCAACCTCATCCAGTACATGCACGACAAGTACTACTACGAGTCCGCCGAGATGGCCCTCATCGACACGGACGTCCGCCGCACCTTCGCAACGGGCATCGCCGGCTTCAGCCACGTGGTTGACTCGCTGTCCGCCATCAAGTACGCAAAGGTCAAGACCGTGCGCGACGAGAGCGGCTGCGTCGTGGACTACAAGGTCGAGGGCGACTTCCCCCGCTACGGCAACGACGACGACCGCGCGGACGACATCGCCGTGTGGCTGCTGAAGACCTTCATGACCAAGATCCGCAAGCACCACACCTACCGCAACTCCGAGCCCACGACCTCGATCCTCACCATCACGTCCAACGTCGTGTACGGCAAGGCCACGGGTGCGCTGCCCGACGGCCGCCCGGCCTACACGCCCTTCTCGCCCGGCGCCAACCCCTCCTACGGGGCGGAGAAGAACGGCCTCCTGGCCAGCCTCAACTCCGTGGCCAAGCTCCCCTACGAGTACGCGCTCGACGGCATCAGCAACACGCAGACCATCAACCCCGGCGCGCTCGGAAACGACGAGGACCAGCGCAAGGCCAACCTGGTCAACGTGCTCGACGGGTACTTCTCGCGCGGGGCGCACCACCTCAACGTGAACGTCTTTGGCGTGGACAAGCTCAAGGACGCCATGGAGCACCCCGAGAAGCCCGAGTACGCCAACTTCACGATCCGCGTCTCCGGCTACGCGGTCAAGTTCATCGACCTCACGCGCGAGCAGCAGCTCGACGTGATCGCGCGCACCTGCCACGACCACATGTAACGCAGCCGGCACAGGCAGGCGCAAGGCAGGCACGACCAATGGGCCCCTTCCGCGTTCGCTCGCGGGAGGGGCCCTGCGCGTCAGGCGCATGGAACGGGGAGAAGGACGGCCCCTCCGCTCGCCGGCGGCGGCCTCAGCGGTTCACGAGCGCCACCGTGGAGCCCTCCGGCCCCAGGCGCAGGTGCATGCGGTTGGTGTCGGCCCGGCGCACGAGCACCGCCACCTCGAAGGGGATCATCTGCGCGTCGAACGTGGTCCTGACCACGCGCATGGCGGGCGCCCCGCGGCGCTGGCCCAGCACCTTGGCCTCGGCCGCGTCGAGCACGATGGCATCCACGTAGGCGTCCTCGTAGGTGGGCAGAAGCCCCGAGTCCTCCGCGATGCTGGAGTAGAGCGAGCGCGCGAGCCGCTCCCGCGTGAGGCCGGGGCAGAGGCGCACCGGCACGCAGGCCTTGTTCGTCTCCATGGGCACGCCGTCCGCAAGACGCAGCCGGCGCACCTCCCACACCGGCTCGCCCTCGGCAAGGTGCAGGCGCTCGCGGAGCGTGCCCGTCGCGGGCACCTGCCTGAACGAGAGGATCCTGGACGACGGCACCTTCCCGAGCGCCTCCACGCGCGCGGAGAAGTTCAGGGCGACGTCGCTCGTGGCGCCCAGCTGGTAGCGCGCGACGAACGTGCCCTTGCCACGACGCCTGACCACGCGGCCCTCGTCCACCAGGTCCTGGAAGCAGCGCCTGACCGTGGAGCGCGAGAGTCCCAGCTCCTGGCAGATCCTGGCCTCCGGCGGCAGCGGCGTGGACTCGTCGAGCGAGTGCGACGCGATGAGCCCCAGGATCCTGAGCTTGAGCTGCTGGTACAGGGGCACGCCGGACGCCTGGTCCAGCGGCTCCGAGCATATCGTCCTGAGTGGGTCCACGTCCTTCTCCCCCGGTCATGCCCTTTGGCCACAGGCTGGCCGCCCGTGGCCATCCTGCGTCCCAATGTACCATACCTACCATACATTTAAGGCAAATTGGCAGGCTGCCGGGCGACGGCGGCGCACCATGCGATGCTTTGTCCAGACGGAAGCCGACGGAGGGAGCACCCCATGGCCATCAAGATCGCCTTCAGCGACGTGGACCTCACCATCACGGACGACGAGCACCACGCCATCCCCAGCGACGCGCCCATCCTGCAGTGCGTGACGCAGCACATCCCGCTCTGCCTCGTGTCCGGCCGCCTGCCCGGCGGCATCCTCGCCCTGCAGCGCGACCTGGGCATCACGGGCCCGATCGCGGCGTTCTCGGGCGCGTACGTGCTGGACGAGAAGGGCAACGAGCTCTACAGCAAGACCATCCCGCTCGACCTCGCGCTCGAGGTCAAGGCGTACCTGGAGCGCGACCTGCCCGACGTGGTGGCGGGCACGTACGGGTTCGACAAGTGGATCGTGGACGACGCGAGCAACCCCGCCGTCACGCAGGAGGAGTACTTCGTGGAGGTCAGCGCGACCCAGAGCCGCGACCTGGCGGGCACCTTCGGCTCGCGCGGCATCCACAAGTTCCTGCTCATGGGCAAGCCGGACGCGATCCTTTCCGCCGAGGCCACCATGTGCGCGCGCTACCCGCAGCTCACCGTCGTTCGCAGCAGCCCCATCCTGTGCGAGGTCATGGCCAAGGGCGTGAGCAAGAGCCACGCGGTCAGGCTGCTGTGCCGGCACTTCGGCGTGGACCCCAAGGACGCCGTGGCGTTTGGCGACGGCCCCAACGACCTCGACATGCTGGGCGCCGTGGGTCAGTCGTACGTGATGCCGCACGCGGAGGAGGCGGTCAAGCGCGCCGCGACCCACGTGTGCCAGTGGTCCAACGTCGATTCGGGCGTGGCACGAACGCTCGCCCAGCTCGTCGCGGAGGACGAGAGGCTGGGCGAGCGCTAGGAGGGTTTCGCCGCGCGCCATGGGAGGGGACGCGCGGCGGGAGGACCTGTTGTTGCGAATCAGAGCTTGGCGGAGAGCACCTCGTCCATCGTGGGGATGGAGGGCACGGCGCCCGCGCGCGTGACGGCGATGGCCGAGGCGCGCGCCGCGAGGTCGAGCGCCTCCGCTACGGGCTTGCCCACGCTCATGGCCCACACGAAGTAGCCGGTGAACGTGTCGCCGGCGGCCGTGGTGTCCACGGCGTCCACGTGGTAGATGCCCTGCTCGTGGCGCTCGGAGCCCTTCTGGTAGCGCGACCCCGCCGCCCCGAGCGTGAGCACGACCGCGCTGTCCGGGTACTTCTCGCCCAGGCGGGCCAGGATCTCGTCGGGGTCGGTCGAGCCGCCGGAGACCTGCGCGCCCTCGACCTCGTTCAGCAGGAAGAGCGACACCTTGGACATGTCCATGGCGTCGAGCGCGTCGTTGTAGGGCGACGGGTTCAGGATCACCTCGAGCCCGCGGCGCGCGGCCTCGTCCACTATGTGCGGCAGGCACGAGATCTCGTTCTGCAGCACCACGTAGTCGCCGGGCGAGAAGTGCGAGAGCACGTCGTCGGCATAGGCCTCGTCTATCTGGCGGTTCGCGCCGCCGTACAGCAGGATGCAGTTCTGCCCGCCGCGGTCGACCTGGATCACCGTGTGGCCGGTCGAGACGTCCGTCCTGGCCACCAGGTCCGTGTTCACGCCGGCATCGCGGCAGACGTCCAGCAGCAGGTCGCCCTCGGGGCCGACCATGCCCGCCTGCCACACATCCGCGCCGGCGCGGGCGCAGGCCACGGCCTGGTTCAGGCCCTTGCCGCCCGGAAAGACGTCGCGCCTGCCGGCGGCCAGCGTCTCACCGGGACGCACCATGTGGTCCACCTGGTACACGTAGTCGATGTTGAGCGAGCCAAAGTCCAGGATCCTCATGAGCGATCACCCGTCCCCTCGTCGGACAGCGCCTTCGATACGGCGTGCTTCCACCCATCATACTTCGCGCGCGCCCAGGACTCGCCGCGCTCGGGCTCGTACACCTTGCGCGACACGCCCTCCACGAGGCTCGGCACGTCGTAGAGGCCCATGCCGCTGCCCGCGGCGTAGGCGGCGCCCATGCCGGAGAGCTCCTCCGTGGGGGACACGGCCACGGGCACGCGGGCCACGTCGCTCTGGAACTGCATGAGGTAGCCGTTGTGCGTGGGGCCGCCGTCCACGCGGAGCTCGCCCAGGCGCACGCCCGAGTCGGCCTCCATGGCGCGCAGCACGTCCGTAATCTGGTAGCCAATGCCGTCGAGCGCCGCGCGCACCAGCTCCGCGCGCCTCGTCGTGCGCGTCATGCCGTAGACCACGCCCACGGCGTCCGAGTCCCAGTACGGCGCGCCCAGCCCCGTGAACGCCGGCACCACGTAGGTGCGGTCCGCCTCGTTCGCGGACCTCGCCAGGGCGTCGGTCTCGCCGGGGCTGTCAATAAGCCGCAGGTCGTCCTTCAGCCACGAAATGACCGCGCCGGAGTAGTTGACGTTGCCCTCGAGCACGTACTCCACGGTGCCGCCCAGCTTCCACGCCAGGGACGACACGAGCCCGTGCCCCGAGGTCACGCGCTTCTCCCCCACGTTCATCATGACGGAGGAGCCGGTTCCGTACGTCGCCTTGACCATGCCGGGGCGCAGGCACCCCTGCCCCAGCAACGCGCCGTGCGAGTCGCCCAGCACGCCGTGGATGGGGATGGGACGCGGCAGGTAGCCCTCGAAGTCCGTCATGCCAAAGCACGAGTCGGAGTCGCTCACCTCGGGAAGCGCCGCCGCGGGGATGCCAAAGGCGCCGCACAGCTCCTCGTCCCAGCGCAGGGAGTCGATGTCGAAGAGCTGCGTGCGCGACGCGTTTGAGTAGTCCGTCTTGTACGACTCGCCGTGCGTCAGCCGGTACACCAGAAACGCGTCCACCGTGCCCAGCCGCATGGTGCCGGCCAAGAGCCCATCGGCCACGCCGTCCACGTTCTCGCGGATCCACGCGAGCTTCGCCGCCGGGAAGTACGGCGACAGGTTGATGCCGCTCCGCTCGCGCACCAGGTCCGCGACGCCCGCCGCGCGCACGCGGTCGCACACGTCGGTCGCGCGCGCGTCCTGCCACACGATGGCGTTGTGGACGGGCCTGCCGTCCGCGTCCCACACGAGCGAGGTCTCGCGCTGGTTCGAGATGCCCACGCACGCGATGTCGGCCCGGTCGATGCCGGCCTTCCCCACCACGTCCGCCACGCTCGCGAGCACGTTCGCGTAGATCTCGTCCGGGTCGTGCTCGACCCAGCCGCGGTCGTTCACGATCTGGCGGTGGGCACGGTCCGCCCGGGCGAGAAGGACGCCCCCCTCGTCGAAGAGCAGGGCCTTGGTCCCCTGCGTGCTCTGGTCGATGCCAAGTACATACGAAGCCATGCCTGCCCCCTAGAACGCACAGGCCGCGGTCAGCAGCACGTTCGGGTAGGGCGAGAACTCGCCCGTCCTGATCACGAACTTGCAGTCGGCCTCCATCCTCTTCAGGTCCACGTGCGGCACGTAGTCGTGCTCGACGCCCGCCAGACGCTCCTGGATGTAGGCGTGCAGCTCGGGGTTGGCCTCCTTGATCTCCTCCGCGAGCGTGTAGTGCTCGAAGACGCACTCGTCCGCGACGGCGTCCATGACCTGCCTGAAGGTCGGGACGCCACCGACCACGGCAAGGTCCACGACCTCGACGCCCTTCGGGATGGGCATGCCCGCGTCCGCGATCATGTAGGTGTCCTTGTGCCCGAGGCCAGCGAGCAGGCCCGCCAGCTGGGCGTTGATGATGCCGCTCTTCTTCATGGTTACCCCCTCTTCCCAACGGGGGTGCCGCCCCGCCACCAAGGCGACGTGCGACACCCCCGTCCGCAAGTGCGTTTTCTGGTAGTTCTGGTCGAAGGACGCTAGGCCGTCGCCGCGGCTGCCTTGTCCTCTTCCTTCGACTCGTTCCTGGCCTGCAGTGCCATGCGCGCCTGGATGTTGCGCTGCACCTGGTCGATCACGACGGCGATGATGATCACGAGGCCGCGGATGACCTGCTGCCAGAACTCGGTGACGCCCATCATCGTCATGCCGTCGTTGATGACGCCGATGACGAAGGCGCCCTCGATCGTGCCGACGATGGTTCCGACGCCGCCTGCCATCGACGTGCCGCCCAGGACGGATGCCGCGATGGCGTTCATCTCCCACGAGGTGCCGGTTGCCGGGTGAGCTGCCATGAGCTGCGCGGTCGTGATGATGCCGACCATTGCGGAGCAGAAGCCGGAGATCGCGTAAACGATGATGAGGCTCTTGTCGACCTTGATGCCGGAGAGGCGCGCCGCGTTGGTGTTGCCGCCGATGGCGAGCACGTGCCAGCCAAATGCCGTCTTGTTGAGGACGATGCCCGCGATGACCGCGAAGATGATCAGGATGATGACGCCCATCGGGATGATGCCGACGCTGGACGAGAAGAACGAGAAGCCGGTGTTGCCGAGGCCCGCCTTGCCGGCGATGTCATTGAACGTCGCGCCGTTGGAGCGGATGTTTGCGAAGCCACGCCAGACGTACATGGTGCCGAGGGTCGCGATGAACGGCGTGACGCCGAGCTTCGTGATGATGAGGCCGTTGATGATGCCCAGAAGGATGCCGATCAGCAGCGTGACCAGGACGACGACGGGCACGGACATGTAGATGGTGACCCCGAACATGGGGAGCGTGAGCCCCTCCTGGAGGAAGCCGCCGGCGATCATGCCGCAGAAGCCGACCACAGCGCCGACGGAGAGGTCGATGCCGCCGGTGATGATGACGTAGGTCATGCCGATGGCCAGGATGCCGTAGAGCGCGACGTGCTTAGCCACCGAGAGGAGCGAGTCGACGTTGAAGAAGTTCGGCGCCGCACAGCTGAAGAAGACGAAGAGAATTGCGAGAACGATGAGAGTACGACCCTTGAGCAGCGTCATCAACAGCTGGTTGTTGCCGCCCGAGCCCTTCTTAGTATCCGCTGCCATGGTTACTTATCCTCCTGCTTGTTGTTTGCCGTGTGGTGGCCCTTGTACGAGGCCATCACCAGGCCATCCTTCGTGATCTGGTCGCCGACGAACTCGCCGGTCTTCTTGCCGTTCGACAGGACGATGATCCGGTCGGAAATCGCCATGATCTCCTCGAGCTCGGACGAGATGACGATGATGGAGAGTCCCTGCTGCGCGTACTTGTTGATGATCTCGAAGACTTCGGTCTTGGCGCCGACGTCGATGCCGCGGCTCGGCTCGTCCATGAGGAAGATCTTCGGCTCCGTGAGGAGACCCTTGGCGATGACGACCTTCTGCTGGTTGCCGCCGGAGAGCGAGAGGATCGGCAGGTGCTTGTCGGCGACCTTGATGTGCAGGTCCTCGATCTCCTCGTCCACCTTCTTGTCCTCGAGCGCCGAGTCCAAGAGGAGGCCCTTCTTGTAGCGCTTGAGCGCCGCGAGCGAGGCGTTCTTCTCGATGTCGAGCGTCTGCACGAGGCCACTGCCCTGACGGTCCTCGGGAATGAGGGAGACGCCCATGTCGATCATCTGGGAGACGTTCTTGATCTGGATGGGCTTGCCGTCAATGTCGACCTCGCCCGTGTGCTCGGGATGGAGTCCCATGATGCACTCGAAGACCTCGGAGCGACCGGCTCCCAGGAGTCCGTAGATGCCGAGCACCTCGCCCTTCTTGAGGTCGAAGCTCACGTGGTCGACGAGGTAGCCGCCACCGGGCTTGGGGAGGCACAGGTCCTTGACCTCGAGCACCTTGGGCTGCTTCGACCAGTCGACGGTGCGGTCGCGCTTGGGGTAGTTCTTCTCGCCGCCCGTCATCTTCTGGACGATCCACGAGATGCTGATGTCCTTGACGTCGGCGTCGTCCACGTAGCGGCCGTCGCGCAGAATCGTGACGTGGTCGCCGATCTCCATGATCTCCTCGAGGCGGTGCGAGATGTAGACGATGGAGAGCCCGCCGGCCGTGAGCTCGCGCATGATCTTGAAGAGGACCTGCACCTCCTGCTGCGAGAGCGAGGACGTCGGCTCGTCCATGATCAGGACCTTGAGGTCGTCGTCCACGAGGTTGCGCGCGATCTCGACCATCTGCTGCTGGCCGACGCGGAGCGTTCCCACGATGGTGTTGGGGTCCATGGGGTGCTCGAGCCTCTCGAGGACGGCCTTGGCCTTCTCCATGTGCTTCTCGTTGTCGAGCTTGGCGCCCTTCTTGATCTCCTTGTTCATGAAGATGTTCTGGTAGACGTTCAGGTTGGGGAACAGGCTGAGCTCCTGGTGAATGATGCCGATACCGTGCTTGCGCGCCTCGGTCGTGTCCTTGAAGCTCACCTCCTGGTCACCGATGTACATCTTCCCGGACGTGGGCTGCTCGATGCCGGCGATCATCTTCATGAGCGTCGACTTGCCTGCGCCGTTCTCGCCGATGAGGACGTTGACCTTGCCCTTCAGGAGGTCGAACGAGACCTCGTCGAGCGCCTTGGTACCTGGGTAGACCTTCGAGATCTTCTCGGCATGCAGGAAGACGTTATCTGGGCAGCTGTATCCTGCCATGTGCATGCATCTCCTTCCTAATGTCGAGTCGGCTACTCGGCCTT
>NZ_JBJEHW010000036.1:0-5173 GCF_051876455.1 Parafannyhessea sp. | reverse complement strand
GTTGAGCTGATCTCGGACGTGCGGCGGCTTCTGTTCCCCGGTTACTTCGACAACGAGAGCGCAGCGGGC
This sequence comes from Parafannyhessea sp., assembly GCF_051876455.1. Lineage (NCBI taxonomy): Bacteria > Bacillati > Actinomycetota > Coriobacteriia > Coriobacteriales > Atopobiaceae > Parafannyhessea > Parafannyhessea sp. The sequence goes on along the minus strand of NZ_JBJEHW010000036.1, from coordinate 5,104 downwards.
GAGAGCAGCGACTACCTCACGCGCGAGCGCCTCCTGCACGTGGAGCGCGTGCTGCAGGGCCAGGTGCTCGAGGCGCTGCTCTTCGACGACGGCGACCTCTCGCGCGACGAGGCGGGAAAGCGTGCCTCGGGCGTTGCGGAGACGTTCCTGGACAGCCTGCCGCACGTGCTCGAGCTCCTCATGACGGACATCCAGGCGCTCTACGACGGCGACCCCGCCGCAGGCAGCCTCGAGGAGGTCCTCGTGGCGTACCCGGGCTTCTACGCGATCTACGTGTACCGCATCGCGCACGTGCTCTACGGGCTCGACGTGCCCCTCATCCCGCGCCTCATGACCGAGCATGCCCACAGCAAGACGGGCATCGACATCAACCCCGGCGCCCACATCGGCAAGTACTTCTTCATCGACCACGGCACGGGCGTCGTCATCGGCGAGACGACCGAGATCGGGGACCACGTCAAGATCTACCAGGGCGTCACGCTCGGCGCGCTGTCGACCCGCAAGGGCCAGCTCCTCTCGGGCAAGAAGCGCCACCCGACGCTCGGTGACTACGTGACGGTGTACTCCAACGCCTCCATCCTCGGCGGCGATACGGTCATCGGCAACGGCGCGGTCATCAGCGGCTCCGCCTTCGTGTGCGAGTCCGTGCCCGAGAACGCGCGCGTGCGCCTGAACCAGGAGACGATCGTCCGCCGCCCGGGCGAGCCCGAGCCCGTCTGGTGCTACGTGATATAGGCGGGGGGAGAAGGGTGTCCTTCTCGCCCGGCGCGTCCTGCACCTTTCCGTCGCGTAACGTGCCAGCGTGCGCGACGGGACGTTTCGCTATACTAGGGCGTGCTAAATCGCCGTCAGAGGCTCACGGCAAGGAGAGGAACCAAATGGCTGACAACACTGAGGCCGTCGAGGGCAGGATTCCCGCGTACGACGCGCAGGCAATAGAGACCAAGTGGCAGAAGATCTGGGAGGAGACCGACCTCTACAAGACGGACACGGACCCCGCCAAGCCCAAGAAGTACGTGCTCGAGATGTTCCCGTACCCCTCGGGAGACCTTCACATGGGTCACGCCCGCAACTACACCATCGGCGACGCCATGGCCCGCCAGGCGCGCATGCGCGGCTACGACGTGCTGCACCCCATGGGCTTCGACGCCTTTGGCCTCCCCGCGGAGAACGCGGCCATCAAGCACAACACCCAGGCCGCCAAGTGGACGTACCAGAACATCGCGCAGGCCGTCAAGACCATGAAGCGCATGGGCTTCAGCTACGACTACGACCGCATGTTCAACACCTGTGACCCCGAGTACTACAAGTGGGGCCAGTGGATGTTCATCCAGATGTGGAAGAGGGGCCTGGCCTACCGCGCCACGAGCCCCGTCAACTGGTGCCCCACCTGCAAGACCGTCCTCGCGAACGAGCAGGTCGTGGACGGCCGCTGCTGGCGCTGCGGCTCCGTTCCGGAGAAGCGCAACCTCTCGCAGTGGTACCTCAAGATCACGGACTACGCGCAGGAGCTGCTTGACGACCTCGACAAGCTGACCGGCTGGCCCGAGAACGTCAAGGCGCAGCAGCGTAACTGGATTGGCCGCTCCGAGGGTGCCGAGATCGATTTCCGTCTGGCCGACGTCGACGGCAAGACCCCGACGGACCGCAAGGTGACCGTCTTCACCACGCGCGCCGACACGCTCTTCGGCGTGAGCTTCATGGTGCTCCCGCCCGAGAGCGACCTCGCCGAGGAGCTCGTCAAGGGCACCGAGTACGAGGCCGACTACCGCAAGCTGCGCGCCGCGACCGAGAAGGTCAGCGCCATCGACCGCCAGGGCACCGACCGCGAGAAGCACGGCGTGTTCACGGGCCGCTACGTCATCAACCCGATCAACGGCCGCCCCGCGCCCGTGTGGGTCGCGGACTACGTCCTCATGGACTACGGCACCGGCGCCGTCATGGGCGTCCCCTGCGGCGACCAGCGCGACTTCGACTTCGCAAAGAAGTACGGCCTCGACATCATCCCGATCATCTGCGAGAAGGACGACCCCCTCTACGAGGAGCTCAAGGACGAGCGCGACATCCGCGTGCGCTCGGTCGACTGGGACAAGGCCATGGTCGCGGAGGGCTACCTCGTGCAGTCCGGCGAGTTCACGGGCCTCAAGGGTGGCAAGCACTCCGAGGCGGTCGACGCCATCACGGCGTGGCTGAAGGAGCATGACTGCGGTCGCCCGACCGTCCAGTACCGCCTGCGCGACTGGCTCATCAGCCGCCAGCGCTACTGGGGCAACCCCATCCCGATGATCCACTGCGACCACTGCGGCGACGTCCCCGTGCCCGAGGACCAGCTGCCCGTAAAGCTTCCCGAGAACCTCGACCTCGGCGCCGGCGACACCCTCGCCGAGTACGCTCCGTTCTACGAGACCACCTGCCCCAAGTGCGGCCGTCCCGCCAAGCGCATCACGGACACGATGGACACCTTCACGGACTCCAGCTGGTACTACCTGCGCTACTGCGATCCCCACAACGACGAGGCCCCCTTCAGCAAGGAGGCCGTGGACCGCTGGATGCCGGTCGACAACTACATCGGCGGCATCGAGCACGCCATCCTGCACCTGCTGTACTCGCGCTTCTGGACCAAGGTCCTGCGCGACATGGGCATGGTCGACGTGGACGAGCCCTTCACCAACCTGCTCTGCCAGGGCATGGTCAAGGACGCGAACGGCGACACCATGAGCAAGTCCAAGGGCAACGTCGTCCCGCCGTCGAGCGTCATCGAGCCCTACGGCGCCGACACGATGCGCCTCGCGATCCTCTTCGTGGCGCCGCCCGAGAAGGACTTCGACTGGGACGAGGAGGCCGTCGCTGGCGCCAACCGCTTCATCAAGCGCGCGTGGCGCGTGGTCTGGCAGCTCTGCGACAACGCCGCCAAGGGCGAGGTGGACGCCAAGTCCCTCGACGCGAAGTCCGCGGAGCTCAACCGCGCACTCCACCAGATGGGCATCAAGTGCACCAACGACTTCGACCGCGGCCAGTTCAACACCGCGATCTCGGCCGTCATGGAGCTCACCAACGCCGCCTCCAAGTACGTGAACGACGTTGACGCCGAGAAGCGCGACGCCGCGCTCTCGTGGCGCGTCGCCCACGACATCGTCGCCATGCTCGCGCCCATCTGCCCGCACTGGGCGGAGGAGCTCTTCCACGAGGCACTCGGCCTCGAGGGCTCGGTCTACAACGAGCCGTGGCCGGAGTTCGACCCCGACCAGGCGAAGAGCGACACGATCCAGATCGCCGTCCAGATCAAGGGCAAGGTCCGCGCGCACGTCGACGTCGCGGCGGACGCCTCCAAGGAGGAGCTCGAGGCCGTCGCGCGCGAGGCCGTCGCGGAGCAGCTCGAGGGCAAGGACGTGAAGAAGGTCATCGTGGTGCCGGGGAGGCTCGTCAACATCGTGGCCATCTAGCGTGTGCGCGGTACGACCGCTTGTGGTTAAATCGTGACGGCATGCGTGTGACACGTCGGCTGTGGTAAATTAACCACAGCTTAATCGTGACTGTTCGAGGAAGTGGGGTGGATCTTCTCGCCCCGCTTCCTTTCTGTATGTCGGGTCTAGGCCCGGGAAGGGAGATGCCTTGGCATCCACGGATATCGAGAAGGGGCTGCTCGAGGCGCTCGAGGCGGTGGCCCCGGAGCACGGGATCGACGTCGTGGACGTCGAGGTCGTCGGCTCCTCGAAGGCGCCCGTCGTGCGCGTGAGGATCGACCACGCCGACGAGACGCTCCCGACCATCACGCTCGACGAGGTGACGGCGCAGAGCGACTGGGTGAACGAGGTCATCGACGAGAAGGACCCGTTCACGGGCTCGTACACGCTCGAGATTTCGAGCCCGGGCCTCTCGAGGCCGTTGCGCAGGGCGCACGACTTCGAGCGCTTCGCGGGGGAGGACGTCTCGCTCAACACCTTCGACCGCGAGGGGCGCAGGCACTACACCGGCCTGCTCAAGGGGCTCGTGGACGGCAAGGTGGTCGTGGAGTGCGACGGCGAGGAGTTCTCGTTCGCGCTCGACCAGATCAAGAGCTGCAAGATAAAGCCGAAGTTCGACTAGAGGCCAACGGATCGCGATAATCCAGAAGAGGACGGGGAAAGGAAAAGCATGGCATCTGAGATGATGGAAGCGCTCATGGCACTGTGCCAGGAGAAGCACATAGACGAGCTGTACCTGATCGACCAGCTCGAGCAGTCGCTGGCGAAGAGCTACGCGGAGGTCATGCACCTCCCGGACGGCGCGCGCGTCACGATCGACCGCGAGACCGGCAAGGTGTACGTGTACGAGCTCGTGCCGAAGGAGGAGTCTTGGGACGACGAGACCGGCCTGTACACCGACTTCGACGAGGTCGACGTCACGCCCAAGGACACGAGCCGCACCGCCTACACGCACGCGAAGTCGGTCATCAACGAGATCGTGCGCAACTCCGAGCGTCAGCAGATCTACGAGGAGTTCTCCAAGAGGATCGGCGACATCATCACGGGCACGGTGCTCCAGACCACGCCCGACTTCGCGATCATCAAGATCCGCGAGGGCGTCGAGGCCGAGCTTCCCTACTTTGACCAGCGCCGCCACCCGGACGAGCTCAACGAGCGCCCCGCGGGCGAGCGCTACTCGCACCACCAGCAGATCCGCGCGATCATCATCGACGTGCGCGACCCCAACAGCAGCCAGCAGCCGGTGAGGGGCGAGCGCCAGCGCCCGTCCATCGTGGTCTCGCGCACCCACCCGGACCTCATCCGCAGGCTCTTCGAGCTCGAGGTGCCCGAGGTCTACGACGGCGTCGTGGAGATCCGCTCCATCGCCCGCGAGGCAGGCGTGCGCTCCAAGGTCGCCGTGAGCTCCGTCGACGACAGGCTCGACCCCGTGGGCGCCTGCGTCGGCCCCAAGGGCAGCCGCGTGCGCGCCGTCGTTTCCGAGCTGCGCGGCGAGCGCGTGGACGTCGTGCTGTGGAGCGACGACCCGGCGAAGTGCGTCGCGAACGCGCTGTCCCCGGCGCGCGTCTCCCGCGTGATCGTGGACGACGAGGACAACTACGCGACCGTCATCGTCCCGGACGACCAGCTCTCGCTCGCCA
>NZ_JBJEHW010000035.1:0-5276 GCF_051876455.1 Parafannyhessea sp. | reverse complement strand
GGAAGCTCATACGCGACGGAAGCGAGGGCAGGCGCGCCCGCATGAACGTGACGGCCCTTGCGATTGGCTGCGCGCTCATGCTGATGGGCGCGTTCTGCGTGTTCGTGAAGGCGAACTCCGTGGAGTACATCGACTCCGCCGGCATCCTGCACGAGAACTTCTTCCTGCTGCCGATGGCGGCACTGTTCGTGATTGCGGGGCTCGTCACCATCGTGGCGGCAGGCGTGTCCAAGCTCGTGCGCACGCTTCGCGACCGCCGCGGGTAGGGCTGACGTCCGGGTGGCGCGTCTCGGGCGGCGCTATCCCAGGATGCCCGAGCCCAGGGCGCTCACGAGCGCGTCCACCTCGGCATCCGTGGTGGACCAGCTCGTGGCGAGCCGCACCACGGTATGGCCCAGGTCCGGCTTCTCCCAGAAGCTCGCGAGCGCGACCTCGCCCAGGCGCTGCGCCTGCTCGTCCGTCAGCACGGGGAAGACCTGGTTCGTCTGCGTGGGGTGCGCGAGCCCGCAGCCCGCATCCTCGAACGCGCGCGACACGCGGCGCGCCTGCGCCACGGCCGCCTGGCCGATGCGCCCGTACAGCCCGTCCTCGAGCAGCGCCTCGAACTGCACGCCGAGGAGCCTGCCCTTTGCCAGGAGCGCGCCTCGCTGCTTCGCGATCGTGAAGAAGTGGCGCACGGTGCCGGGCCGCGGGAAGACGAGCGCCTCCCCAAAGAGGGTCCCGCACTTGGTCCCGCCGATGTAGAAGGCATCCGCAAGGCGCGCCAGGTCCGGAAGCGTCACGTCGTTCTCTGGCGCGCCGAGCGCGTAGGCGAGCCTTGCGCCGTCCACGTAGAGCCTCAGGCCGTGCGCGTCGCACGCGCGGCGCAGCTCCTCGAACTCCGCCCTCAAGTACAGCAGACCATACTCGTTCGGCTGGGATATGTACACCAGCGCCGGTTGGACCATGTGGTCGCGGTTGCCGTCCTTCTCCCACAGCGTCATGTACCCGTCGATGTCCGCGGCGGCAAGCTTCCCGTCGTGCCCCGCGAGCTCGATCACCTTGTGGCCGCCCGCCTCGATCGCGCCCGCCTCGTGCACGCTGACGTGGCCGGACGTCGCGGCGATCACGCCCTCGCAAGGCCCGAGGAGGCTGAAGATCGCGACCTCGTTCACCTGCGTCCCGCCCACGAGGAAGTGGACCTCGGCGCCGGGCGCCGCGCACGCCTCGCGGACGAGCTCGCGCGCATGCTCGCAGTGGGCGTCGAGCCCGTAGCCGGCGCTCCTCTCGTGGTTGGTCCGCACGAGGCGCTCCATCACGGGGTCCGCGCATCCCTCGAGGTAGTCGGATTGGAAGTCGAGCTTCTCCATGGTTGGCACATCCCTTCCGCCCCGCGCTGCGCGAGGCGTCCTCCGGCGCATCCGCCGGTCCCATCTGTCGCTCCATGGCCATGTCTGAGCTCGGGAACCACTATAGTCTGCCTGCAGTCATGATTCTTCGTGCTTATAATCATGCTTGTAATGACATTTCATCATTAGAGGTGACCCATGGACGCAACCAAGTGCGAGGCGCTCATCGCCGCGGTCGAGGGCGGCTCCTTCACGGCGGCGGCGCGGCAGCTCGGCTACACGCAGTCCGGCGTCACGCGCATGGTCGCGTCGCTCGAGTCCGAGCTCGGCTTCGCGCTCTGCGTCCGCACCAAGCAGGGCGTGCGCCTGACCGAAAACGGCCGTCGCATGCTGCCCCACCTGCGCGAGCTCGTGCGCGCCCAGCGCGTGGCCCAGGAGTCCGGCGCGGAGATCCGCGGCGTGCTCTCCGGCGCGCTCACGGTCGGCTCCTACTACAGCATCTCCGCCATCTGGATGCCCACGGTGCTTCGCGAGTTCGAGAAGGGCTACCCCGAGATCGACGTCGCGATCCGGGAGGGCGGCAACACCGAGATGGGCCAGTGGCTCAACAGCCGCGCCGTCGACCTGTGCTTCTGCGCGCAGCCGTCCAAGGGCACCTACTGCGACTGGATCCCGCTCTACCAGGACGAGATGGTCATGTGGCTGCCGGAGGGCCACCCCTACGCCACCGCCGCGAGCTACCCCATCCGCGAGCTGGAGCACGAGGCCTTCATCCACACGCTCGCCAACCACACGACACGGACCAGGACCGCCTCATCCGCGAGGAGGGCCTCCACGTGCAGGACCGCTACACCACGAGCGACGGCTTCACCACGTACAACATGGTCGAGGCGGGCCTCGGCGTGAGCTTCAACCAGCGGCTCATCAGCAGACGCTGGAGCGGCCGCGTGGCCGAGGTCCCCTTCGAGCAGCCGCGCCGCATCTCGCTCGGCGTGGCCGTCCCCTCCCTCGCGGAGGCGTCGCCCGCGGCACGGCGCTTCATTGCCTGCATCCAGCAGCTGATGCCCCGCCTGCGCGAGCTCGCCGGCGTGCCCGCGTAACCCGTCCGCACCTCCTCCGCCCACTTCGGTGGGGACTTTCGGCTGCTTGCGGCATCAGGTCATAAACGTCAACGGATTGTAATAGCCTAACTACCGAAAATCCGTTGACATTCCTGGAGGCAGAGTTATGACCAACACCACTCAGGCACCCTCCGTGCCTGCCGCGTCCCCCGCGGGTGACGCCGGGACGGGTGACCTTCGCTACGTGTCGCACTACATGCGCGGGCACCGCCTCGACCTTGTCGGAGCGGCGGCGCTCATCTTCGTCGAGACCGTCTGCGAGCTCGTAATCCCCTTCCTCATGGCAAGGATCGTGGACGTGGGCATAGCGGAGAAGAACATGGCCCTCGTGTTCGCGACCGGCCGCCAGATGCTGGTGGTCGCCGTGATCGCGGGCGTCTGCGGCTTCGCGTACTCGCGCCTCTCCGCGCAGGCGGCCATGGGCTTCGGCGCCAACCTGCGCGAGGCCGAGTACGAGCACCTCCAGGACTACTCGTTCTCCAACCTGGACGAGTTCGACTCGTCCTCGCTGGTCACGCGCCTCACCACGGACATCACCGTCATCCAGAACGCCTTCGTCATGGGCATCCGCCCGCTGCTCAGGAGCCCGGTCATGCTCGTCGCCGGCCTCGTGCTCGCCTGCGCCATGAGCGCCCGCCTCGCCGTGGTCTTCTTCGTAATCATCCCGCTGCTCGCGGTCGCGCTCTGGCTCATCGTGCGCCACGTGGCGCCTCTCTACGCCGTGCTGCAGGAGGCGATGGACCGCCTGAACGAGACGCTCCAGGAGGACCTCGTCGCCATCCGCGCCATCAAGGCGTACGTGCGCGAGGGCTACGTGGAGGAGCGCTTCGCGGCCGTCAACTCCGACCTCGCGGACACGGCCACCCACACGTTCTCGGGCGCCGTCCTCAACATGCCCGTATTCCAGACCGCCATGGCCCTCGCCAACGTGGGACTGCTCTGGTTTGGCGGGCTCATGGTCGCCAAGGGCCAGATCGGCGTGGGCACGCTCACGGGCTTCATGAGCTACGTGCTGCTCATCATGAACTCGCTCAACATGATCTCCAGCGTGTTCCTGCTGCTCGCGCGTGCCATCACGAGCATCGGCCGCGTCTGCCAGGTCCTGCGCGAGGAGCCCTCGATGGACCCCAACCCATCCGGCCTCAAGCAGGTGGCAGACGGCTCCGTCGAGTTCCGCGACGTCTCGTTCAAGTACAACCCCGACGCCAAGGCCAACGTGCTCGAGCACGTGTCCCTGCGCTTCTCGCCCGGCTCCACCGTGGGCATCCTGGGCGGAACCGGCTCGGGCAAGACGTCGCTCGTCCAGCTCATCCCGCGCCTGTACGACGCCACGGAGGGCCAGGTCCTCGTGGGTGGGCGAGAGGTGCGCGACTACGACGTCCACGCCCTGCGCGCGGGCGTGGGCATGGTGCTGCAGAAGAACGTGCTCTTCTCGGGCACCGTCCGCGACAACCTGCGCTGGGGCAACCCGGACGCCACGGACGAGCAGATCCTCGCGGCGTGCCGCGTTGCCTGCGTGGACGAGTTCCTCGACCGCATCGGCGGGCTCGACGCGGACCTGGGCCACGGCGGTGGCAACGTGTCCGGCGGCCAGAAGCAGCGCCTCTGCATCGCGCGCACGCTGCTCTCCAACCCCAGGGTCGTCGTGTTCGATGACTCCACCAGCGCCGTGGACACCGCGACGGACGCCCGCATCCGCGCAGGGCTCGCGCGGCTTCCGGGCGTGACCAAGGTCGTCATCGCGCAGCGCGTGAGCTCCGTCATGGACGCGGACCAGATCGTGATCCTGGACGACGGCCGCGTGCACGCGACGGGCACGCACGAGGAGCTGCTCGCGAGCGACCCAATCTACCAGGAGCTCTACTACTCTCAGACGGCAACCGCGACGGAGGGGGACGCCCATGGCGCAGAGTAAGGCATCGGGCGCGGCGCGCCCCAGGAACATGCGGCACACGCTCAGGCGCTTCGTCTCGTACATGGGGCACGCCAAGTTCCACATGCTCGCCGTGACCATCCTGGTCACGCTGGCAGGCGCGGGCAACCTCGCCGGCACGTACATGATCAAGCCGGTCGTCAACCGCGTGGCCGCGGGCGACATGCGCGGCTTCGTCTCCACGGTCGCGCTCACGGCCGCGATCTACGGGGTCGCGGTCCTCTCGGCCCTCGCGTACACGCAGGTCATGGTGCACGCCGCGCAGCACATCGTGTTCGACATCAGGCGCGACCTGTTTGGCCACATCATGAGGCTGCCGCTCTCGTGGTTCGACCGCACGCGCAACGGCGACGTGATGAGCTACTTCACCAACGACGTCGACACCATCAGCGAGGCGCTCAACAACAGCTTCGCCAACATGCTGCAGGCCGCGATCCAGACGGTCGGCACGCTCGTCCTTCTCCTCGTGCTCAACTGGCGGCTCACGCTCGTGACGCTGGCCTGCGACGCCGTCGTGGTGGTGTACACGCGCTTCTCGGGCAAGAGGTCCAAGCGCTACTTCGCCATGCAGCAGCGCACGCTCGGCGCGCTCGACGGCTACGTGGAGGAGATGATCGCCGGCCAGAAGGTCGTGAAGGTCTTCAACCACGAGCCGGCCAACCTCGCGGGCTTCCGCGACCTCAACGAGGACCTGCGCCGCACGGGCACCAACGCCCAGGCCTACGCCCTCACCATGGTCCCCACCACCGTCGTGATCGGCTACCTCAACTACGCCGTGGTCGCCGTGCTGGGCGCCGTCATGGCGATCCACGGGCAGACGGACGTGGGCAGCCTCGCGAGCTACCTCGTGTTCGTGCGCCAGGCCACCATGCCGCTCAACCAGCTCACGCAGCT
>NZ_JBJEHW010000034.1:4221-5283 GCF_051876455.1 Parafannyhessea sp. | reverse complement strand
TCGCTCGGGTCCGCGTCGTAGAAGTACGACTCGCCGCCCTGCGCGCTCGCGGCGTCCACGCTCTGGTCAAAGTCCGCGTCCGGGTACTTGCCGTCGATCGTGAGCGTGCCGGTGGCGTCCTTCCCGATGGTGCCGAACGCCTTGCCGTCCGCGCGGCTGATGCTGTAGACCACGGCGTAGTTGTGCTCGTCTCCCACGATCGCGTCCGCGCTGATGGTGACGCCTCCGCTCGTGGCGACCGCGTCCACGGGGCGGCCGACCTTGTTGCGGACCTCCGTGGGTGCCGTCGACCCAAGAAACACGTCGTCGATGGCGCTGGCGACGCTCACCAGCTGGCCGCTCGCGTAGGCGTAGCCGCCGGCCCCCACCACGAGGGCGATGCCCGCCGCCACGGCCGCCATCGCGAACCTCGGGCGCGTGCGCCCGGCCGCCGCCTGTCTGCGTCCCGCCTTTACGGGCGAGAAGGACGTGGCCACCTTCCCGGCGCCGGCCTTGGGCTCAGTCTGCCCCAACGCCGACGCAGCGACTGCCGCGGCCATCCGGTCCCTCGCTTCGGACGAAAGAGAAACGCGATTCATCTCGTCCCGGTACGCTTCCATTGTCACGTCCATCGTCCTTCTCCTCCAAGCTCTTGCGCAGCTCCCTGCGGGCGCGGCTCAGCCGCTTTGTGACCGCGGCCACCGTGGCTCCCACGGCGCGCGCGATCTGCGCGATGCTCATTCCCTCGTAGTAGTGCAGGTACACGGCCTCGCGGTAGGGCGGGGCGAGCCTCATGACGGCGGCCGTGACCATGCCCGGCAGCTCGTCCTTCTCGACCTGGTCCTCTACCTGGGGCGCGGGATCTCGAACTTCCCCCGCGGCGGCGAGCGGTACGTTCCGGCTGCGCGCGGCGCTTCGCAGGATGTCCTTGCAGGCGTTCGCGGTGCAGCGTATGACCCAGGCCCTCTCGTGCTCCGGGCCGTTGAACGCCCCCGGCCTGCAGATCATCTTGCACAGCACGTCCTGGCTCACGTCCTCGGCGTCCTGCCGGGAGCCCAGGTACGTGTAGGCAAGCCGCAGGGA
>NZ_JBJEHW010000034.1:1374-4121 GCF_051876455.1 Parafannyhessea sp. | reverse complement strand
TCACGTCCTCGGCGTCCTGCCGGGAGCCCAGGTACGTGTAGGCAAGCCGCAGGGACAGGTCGCCGTACGATTCCACGAGCCTGCGGGCCTCCCGCTCCACCTCCTTGGTGCGTGTCGTTCGATCCAAGTGAAAAACCTCCTCGATTTCCTGAGCGCTCACACACAACACGTTTGGCTGGAGGAAAGCTGACAGTGCTTCGCCAACATTGTGGCGCAACCGCGCCAGGGCGCGCGAACGTTGCCCAACATGGCGCGCGGGGCGGCGTTGGGCTATAGTTTCTGCGCTGGTAGAGGTGTATGGCGGGTGGCAAGCGGGAGCTTTGATGAAGGAAAAGGTCGTGAGCGACAGGCGCTATGAGGGCGTGGAACTCTCCGGTCAGATTGTGGCGCACGTGCGCATGTCGGGCTGCGAGTTTGTGGACTGCGTGCTGGACGCCTGCTCGCTTGGCGGGTGCACCGTGGAGAAGTGCACGTTCCGGGGCTGCCGCATATCGAGCCCGCGCTCGCAGAACAGCTACCTGCGCGATTGCGAATTTTATGACTGCGAGCTCGTGGGCGTGGACTGGTCGCTCCTGTGGCCGGACGACCGCAACGGCTCCGCCATCGGCAGGCTGGAGTCATGCCGCCTGCGCGAGTGCCGCTTTGACGGGCTCGGCATGCGCGGCCTGGGGTTTGGCGGCAGCTCCGCGCAGGGCTGCACCTTTGCGGCGTGCGACCTGCGCGACTGCGACCTGCACGGCTGCGACCTTTCCGGCACGCGCTTTGAGGACTGCCGCATGCAGCGCGCGGACCTCACGGGCGCCACCGGCTACCGCCTGAGCCTGCTGCGCAACCGCGTGCAGGGCGCGCGCTTCACCTACCCGGACTGCCTGGCCCTCCTGGAGGGCACGGGCGCCATCGTGGAGAGGGAGGAGCCGGACTCCAACTAGCGCCGCTGCCCGTGCTCCCGTCCGCAGTGCGGCGCGGCCCCGCCGCCGTGTGGCGATGCGGGGCCGCGCGTTGCTACTGCGTCAGCTCGAGGTAGAGGTCGCGGTACTGCTTTGCGGACTTCTCCCAGCTCACGTCCTTGTTCATGTCGCGCTTGACCATCTCGTCCCAGCACCAGCGGTTGGTGAAGTAGAGCGTCTTGGCGCGGTTGATGGCGTCGTACAGCAGGCCGGCGTCGTAGCGGTCGAACGTGAAGCCGTTGCCCTCGTTGCTGTACTTGTTGTAGGGCTCGACCGTGTCCTTGAGGCCGCCGGTCTCGCGCACGATGGGGATAGTGCCGTAGCGCATCGCGATGAGCTGCGTCAGGCCGCACGGCTCGAAGCGCGAGGGCACCATGAGGGCGTCCGCGCCGGCGTAGATCTGGTGCGAGCGCGCCTCGTCGTACATGATGTTGGAGCAGACCGTGCCCTTGTAGGTGTTCTCGTAGTAGCGGAACGAGTCCTCGTACTGCGCGTCGCCCGTGCCCAGGAGCACGACCTGGGTGTTGCCGTCCACCATGCCGGGGATGACGGCGTTCACGAGGTCGAGACCCTTCTGGTCGGTCAGGCGCGAGATGAGGCCAATCACCATCTTGGCGTCGTCCACCTCGAGCCCGAGCTCCTCCTGCAGGGCGCGCTTGTCCTCCTTCTTGTTGGCAATCACGCTCTTGGCGTCATAGGGCTTCTGGATGAACTCGTCGCGCGCGGGGTCCCAGATGTCCACGTCGATGCCGTTGACGATGCCGCGCAGCTTCCAGGAGTGGTAGCGCAGGTGCGCGTCCAGTCCCTCTCCGTACTCCGGGCTCTGGATCTCCTGCGCGTAGGTGCCGCTCACGGTGGTGATCATGTCCGCGTAGGCCAGGCCGCCCTTGAGGATGTTCGCCTCGGTCCAGTCCTGCTGGAGCGCACCCTCGTTGAAGACGTAGTCGGGCAGGTTGGTCCAGTACTTGATGGTGGGAATGTTGTACTTGCCCTGGAAGCGCAGGTTGTGGATCGTGAGCACGACCTTGGAACGCCCGAGCGGCGTGTTCTGGAACATGGTCTTGAGGAACAGCGGCACCAGGCCCGCCTGCCAGTCGTGGCAGTGGATCACGTCGGGCGTCCAGTCAAGGTAGTTGAGCGCCGCGAGCGCCGCCTTGCTGAAGTAGCAGTAGCGCGGGATGTCGTCCACCAGGTTGGTGTACGGGTTGCCGTAGCTGAAGAAGTCCTGGTTGTCGATGAAGTCGTACACGACGCCGGAGGGCGCGACGTACTCCATGATGCCTACGTAGAAGCTGCGGCCGTCCGCGCACAGGTCCATGTCGAACGACCCGCGGTAGACCATCTTGTCCTGCCACTGCTCCTTGATGCAGGCGTAGCGCGGCAGGATCACCTTGACGTCGCAGTTCTGCGCGACGAGCGCCTTGGGCAGCGCGTACATGACGTCGCCCAGGCCGCCGGTCTTGACGAAGGGATAGCACTCGGAGCCGATGAAGCAGATGCTGCGGCGCGGCTGGGGGAGAGGAGCGGGTGCCTTCTTGGGCTTAGGCTCCGCCTTGGGCTCAGGCTCTGCCTTGGCAGCGGGCTTGGGCTCCGCCTTTGCCGCAGGCTCGGCCTTGGGCGCGGGGGCCGCCTTGGCCGCCGGCTCGGGTGCGGGTTTGGGTGCAGCCTTGGGCTCGGGCTTGGGTGCAGGTTTGGGCTCGGGCTTTGCCGCGGGCTTGGTTGCGGCAGGCTTGGACTCAGGCTTCGGCTCGGGCTTCGGCTCGGGCTTGGCTGCGGGCTTCTTTGCAGCGGGCTTTGGCT
>NZ_JBJEHW010000034.1:0-1274 GCF_051876455.1 Parafannyhessea sp. | reverse complement strand
GGCTCGGGCTTCGGCTCGGGCTTGGCTGCGGGCTTCTTTGCAGCGGGCTTTGGCTCGGTCTTGACGGTGGCCTTCTCGACAGGCTTCGCCACGGGCTTCTCTGCGGCGGACTCGGGCTTTGCTTCAGGCTTCGCGGGTGCGCTCTTCTCGGCCGCTTTGGCTTGCGGCTTCTCATCCGCCTTGGGTGCGGGCTCCGGCTTGGCCGCCGCGGGCTTGGGCTCTGGCTTGGGGGCCGGCTTGGCTGCCGCGGGCTTCGGCTCCGGCTTCGGGGCGGGCGCTACCTTGGGCTCAGGCTTCGGGGCAGCTGCGACCTTGGGCTCAGGCTTCGAGGTGGCTGCGGGCTTGGGCTCAGGCTTCGGGGTGGCAGCGGTCACCGGCTTGGCCGCCGGCGCGCTTGCGGTTGGCTTGGCGGCCGGCTTTGCTGCGGGCTTGGCGGCCGACGTGGCAGGCTTGGCCGCGGGCTTTGCCGTGGTCCGCTTTCTGGCCGCCGGCTTTGAGGTTGACTTTGCTCTTGAGCTGGTCCTTTTTCTGGTGGCCATGTGCACTCTCCTCGACGTTAACCAAACGGCCCGCCGCCACAAACGCGTGCGACGGGCATGCCCTCTGCATGCCCATCCATTGTAACTTTGCGCGCTGGGTTTCTTGGGTCGTTGCGGGCAGTGTGGGCATCTGGGCGTCTGGCGGTCGGCCACCCGTGCCCGCGCTAAGCTAGGGTGCATGGACGCGATACTTTTTGACATGGATGACACCCTGTACGACCAGGCTCAGCCCCTCGCGTGCGCCGTGCGGAAGGTGGTGGGGGAGCTCCCCGGCGTGACCGCCGACGCCCTCTACAAGGCGAGCCGCAGGCACTCCGGCGAGGTGTTTGCCGCGTACGCCGCGGGCGGGCGTCCCACGGACGCCATCTACGTGCGCCGCATGCGCGATACCATGGCCGACTTTGGCGTGCAGATTGGTGACGACGTGGCCCTGCGGCTGCAGCGCGCGTACACCGCCCGCAACCCCGAGGCCATGCGCCTCTCGCCCGCGATGGTGCGCACGCTCGACCTCTGCCACGCGCATGCGCGCCAGGGCCTCGGCATCGTGACCAACGGCACGGTGGACCGCCAGATGGACAAGTGGCGCGAGCTGGGGCTTTCCAGGTGGATTCCGCGGGAGCGGGTCTACGTTTCCGACGAGCTGGGCGTGGCCAAGCCCGACCCTGCCATCTTCCTGCGCGCACTGGGCGACATGGGAGCGAGTGCGGGGGAGTCGCTCTTTGTGGGGGACTCGTA
>NZ_JBJEHW010000033.1:0-24215 GCF_051876455.1 Parafannyhessea sp. | reverse complement strand
ACTACGTCCTGACCAAGGAGAACATCCTCCCGATGCACTGCTCGGCCAACATGGACCCCGAGACCCACGAGACCGCCGTCTTCTTCGGCCTCTCCGGCACCGGCAAGACCACCCTCTCCGCCGACCCCAAGCGCAAGCTCATCGGTGACGACGAGCACGGCTGGGCCGACGACGGCATCTTCAACCTCGAGGGCGGCTGCTACGCCAAGTGCATCAACCTCAGAGAAGAGAACGAGCCCGAGATCTACCACGCCATCCGTTTCGGCTCCCTGGTCGAGAACGTCGTCATGGACGACGAGACCCGCGAGTTCGACTTTGACGACGGCAGCCTCACCGAGAACACCCGCGTCGGCTACCCCGTCAACTACATCTCCAACGCAGCCATCCCCGGCGTCGGCGGCATCCCCAAGGTCGTCATCTTCCTGACCGCGGACGCGTTCGGCGTCCTGCCCCCGATCTCCCGCCTCGATGAGGACGCCGCGATGTACCACTTCGTCACCGGCTTCACTTCCAAGCTCGCGGGTACCGAGCGCGGCATCACCGAGCCGCAGCCGACCTTCTCCACCCTGTTCGGCGAGCCGTTCATGCCGATGGATCCGTCCGTCTACGCCGAGATGCTCGGCAAGCGCATCCGTGAGAGCGGCGCGAAGGTCTACCTCGTCAACACCGGCTGGGCAGGCGGCTCCGCTGCCGACGGCGCAAAGCGCATGAAGCTGGCTTACACCCGCGCGATGGTCTCCGCCGCCCTCAACGGCGACTTCGACAACGTCGAGTTCAAGCATCATGACGTCTTCAACGTCGACTACCCGACCTCCTGCCCGAACGTCCCGGACGAGATGCTCGACGCACGCGGCCTCTGGGCGGACAAGGACGCCTACGACGCACAGGCCAACAAGCTGGCAAAGCTCTTCGAGGACAACTTCTCCAAGAAGTATCCGAATATGCCGGCGCACATCGCCGCCGCAGGCCCCAAGGCGAAATAAGTCTCTCTGTCTCTCCCCTTTCCTGTCATTTGACAGGAAAGGGGAAGTTTTTTGTTGAAATACACGTCACAATAAAGCAACCGCAACAAACCACGGAAGCTCTGCACAAATCCACCGGCCGTCGGCGCCGGTTCGTTCAGAGATCCCCTAAAAAACGGAGGAAAAAGCAATGCCCACAAAATATGTTTTCGTTCTCGGCGGCTTGGTGTCCGGTCTCGGCAAGGGCATCACCGCCGCTTCGCTCGGCCGCCTGCTCAAGGCGCGCGGCTACGGCGTGACCATGCAGAAATTCGACCCCTATTTCAACATCGACCCCGGCACGATGAATCCCCTGCAGCATGGCGAGGTCTTCGTGACCGACGACGGCGCGGAGACCGACCTCGACCTCGGCCACTACGAGCGCTTCATCGACGAGAACCTCACCCGCAACTCCAACTTCACCACCGGCGCCATCTACCAGTCGCTCATCCGTCGCGAGCGCGCCGGGGACTTCCTGGGCGGCACCGTGCAGGTCATCCCGCACGTCACCAACGCCATCAAGGAGCGCTTCTTCCGCATCGAGGAGCAGACCGGCGCCGACATCGTGATCACCGAGCTCGGCGGCACCATCGGCGACATCGAGGGCCAGCCTTTCGTCGAGGCCATCCGCGAGTTCCGCAAGGAGAAGGGCGCGGGCAACACGCTCGTCATCCATGTCAGCCTCGTCCCGTACATCGCCGCGGCCCACGAGGTCAAGACCAAGCCGACCCAGCACTCCGTGAAGGAGATGCGCTCGCTCGGCCTCCAGCCCGACTTCATCGTCTGCCGCTCCGACCACGAGGTCGAGGCGCCCATCCGCGCCAAGATCGCGCACTTCTGCGACGTGGACGAGGATTGCGTGTTCGAGAACTCCGACTGCCCCTCCATCTACGACGTCCCGCGCCACCTCTCCAAGCAGGGCTTCGACGTCAAGGCGCTCGAGAAGCTCGGCCTCGAGGTCCGCGACGGCGACATGAGCGAGTGGGACAGCTTCACGAGCCGCATGCATGCCTGCAACAAGCTCGAGGACACCACGAGGATCTGCGTGGTCGGCAAGTACACCGAGCTGCCCGACGCCTACCTCTCCGTCACCGAGGCGCTGCACCACTCCGGCGTCTTCTTCGGCCACAACGTGAAGATCGACCTCATCGCGGGTGACGAGCTCACGAGCGAGAACGCCGACGCCGCCCTCGAGGGCTACGACGGAATCCTCGTGCCGGGCGGCTTTGGCCAGCGTGGCGTCGAGGGCAAGATCCTCGCGGCGCAGTACGCCCGCGAGCACAAGATCCCGTACCTGGGCATCTGCCTTGGCCTGCAGGTCGCCGTCAGCGAGTTCGCCCGCAACGTCGCCGGCATGCCCGGCGCCAACTCCGCCGAGTTCGCGCCCGACTCCCCGTACCCCGTCATCGCGCTCATGCCCGACCAGGAGGACGTGACCGACAAGGGCGGCACCATGCGCCTGGGCGCCTACCCCTGCAAGGTCCAGCATGACACCCTCGCGTACGAGGCCTACGGCGCCGACCTCATCTACGAGCGCCACCGTCACCGCTACGAGGTCAACAACGCCTTCCGCCAGCAGCTGCAGGACGCGGGCCTGGTCATCTCGGGCCTCTCGCCCGACGACCGCCTCGTCGAGATGGTGGAGCTGCCCGAGTCCGTGCACCCCTGGTACGTGGCGAGCCAGGCCCACCCCGAGTTCAAGAGCCGCCCGACCAAGCCGGCCCCGCTCTTCCGCGAGTTCGTGCGCGCGTCCATCGCGTGCCACGAGGGCATCGACCGTCACGACGTGACGTCCTCGGTGGACTAGCGGCACCCTGCCCATGGACCTTGCCGAAGCGCTCGACCAGTACCTGGGCTACCTCGCCATCGAGCGGGGGAGCTCGCGCAACACGGTCGCGTCGTACGGCAGGGACCTGAGGCGCTACATAGATTACCTGGGGGAGAAGAACATAACCTCCCCCGACGACGTGACGAGGCTCGACATCGAGGCCCACCTTGCTGGGCTGACCGATGCGGGCCTCGCCGCGTCTTCCGTACAGCGGGCCGCCTCCGCGATCAAGGGCTTCCACAAGTTCATGGTGGGCGAGCAGATCACGCAGAACCACCCGAGCGCTGGCCTGCCCCTGCCCAAGCGGCCCGAGCGCCTGCCGCAGGTGCTCTCGCGCGAGCAGGTGTTCAGCCTGCTGGACGACCCGTTCCGCCCCGAGCTCGAGCCCTCGCCCAGGGTGCTCGCCTCGGGCAGGGTGGACGCGCGGCCACAGGCGGCCTTCCACCGCGACAAGGCGATCCTCGAGGTGCTGTACGGCTGCGGCCTCAGGGTGTCCGAGCTCTGCGGGCTCGACCGGCGCGACGTCATGCTCGAGGACGAGGTGCTCCGCGTGATGGGCAAGGGCTCCAAGGAGCGCGTCGTCCCCATCCTGGGCACGGCCAAGCGCGCGCTCGCCACCTACCTCCGGGACTGGCGCCCCGTGCTTGCCAATGCAACCCGCTCCGGCGACGCCGTCTTCCTCAACGAGCGCGGCGGCAGGATCACCCGTCAGGCCGTGCACCGCATGGTCGAGCGCTACGGCGCCATCGTCGGCATCAAGGGACTGCACCCACACACCCTGCGCCACACCTACGCCACCCACATGCTCGAGGGCGGCATGGACCTTCGCTACGTGCAGGAGCTCCTGGGCCACGCGAGCATATCCACCACGCAGCTCTACACCCACATCGACCTGACGCACGTGCGCATGGTCTACCTCGAGGCGCACCCGCGCGCACGCGAAGGCGGGGGAGAGGGACGCGCGGGCCGGGGCGGCACCTCCTCCGGGGACGCGGCGGGGGACCCCTCGTGGGAGGACGTGCGAGTGGGACGCACCCCCACCGGTGGGACGGCCTCCCACCACGGGCACGCGCGGGGATGAGCGTGGGACGGCCTCCCACCGCGCCCCCACATGGTGGAGCCGGGGGTGGCGAGGTGTCGCATGTGGGATGGCCTCCCACCGCGCGGGGCCACCGATGGGCCCCTGTGCCTGGACCTAACAGGGCCTTTCAACTGGGAAAACGCGATATTCTCGCCAAAAGGCCAGCTCAGGGGCGCAGTCACAATTCCATCACAAATCGTTCAGGAAACGTCGGGGATGCCGCGCAGGGCAATCCTCGGCGTTTGTGTTCTCAAACATCCGTTCTCACAAGATGTGGGGGCGTCGCGAGGCCACATTTTGGCACCAGTGGGCCATTCGGACCGTCTGGGTGTTTTAAAGTGTCGATTGGTGTCGCAGGGTGTCGGAAATGGGCTATAGTATGTGTCACGTTTTCGAGGGGGACGCCCTGCGGAGCGCGAGGGGAGGGCAGATGTACCTGACTGGCACCTACAAGCACAACCTAGATGCCAAGCAGCGCATTACCCTTCCGGCACCGTTCCGCAAGGAGTTTGGGGAGAAGGTATGCCTCATTCCCCTCGGAGGCAAGATCCTCGGCTTCACTCCAGAGGGTCACCAGGCATGGGTCGAGAGCTACTTTCCCAACGGCTACAACCCCCGCAACAAGAAGGACGAGCGCCTTCGCTTCTTGCTCAACGCAAAGACGATGACGGTCGAGCTGGACTCTGCGGGGCGCATCGCCCTCGGGAAGCTGGGCGCGGCGGCGCTCGCCTCGTGCGACATCACGCGCGAGGTCGCGGTCGTCGGCAACACGGATCACTTCGAGATCTGGGACGCCGCTGACTACGACCGGACCGTGGCGGAGCTGGACGCGAGCATCGACGAGCTCGACAGCCTGATGTACGACTAGGGGGTGGACCGTTTGACACAAGAATATCGGCACATTCCCGTCATGCTGAGCGAGGTCTTGGCCGAGCTCGACCCCAAGCCGGGGGAGGTCGTCTGCGACTGCACCCTGGGAGGGGCCGGACACTCGGTCGAGATGGCCAAGAGGATCCAACCGGACGGACTCTCCATCGGCATCGACCAGGACGACATGGCTCTCGAGGCGGCCGCGAGGCGCTTCGAGGCAGAGGTCCCGGGGGCGGAGCACCGCTTCCTCAAGGGGAACTTCGGCTCCCTGGACGACCTCCTGGTCAAGGCGGAGGTTCCCGGCGTCGACTGCTTCCTGTTCGACATCGGGGTCTCCTCCCCGCAACTCGACATCCCCGAGAGGGGCTTCTCGTACCACGAGGACGCCCCGCTTGACATGCGCATGGACCCGGGCAACAACACCCTAACCGCAGCAGAGGTCATAAACCACTACAACGAAGCCGACCTCGCCCGGGTCCTCCGTGTCTATGGGGACGAGAAGTTCGCGTCTCGCATCGCCCACCAGGTGGTGCTCAGGCGCGAGAAGGCCCCGATCGAGACGACGCTCGAGCTGGTGGACGTCATCAAGCAGGCGATCCCCGCGGCGGCCAGGAGGCATGGCGGACACCCCGCGCGCAAGACCTTCCAGGCCCTGCGCATCGAGGTCAACCACGAGCTCGACGTGCTTGACCAGGGACTTCGCGCCGCCGTCAGGTGGGCGAACCCAGGCGGGAGGATCTGCGTCATCTCGTACCATTCGCTCGAGGACCGCGTGGTCAAGCACGTGTTCTCGGAGATGTCGCAGGGTTGCATTTGCCCGCCGGACCTTCCGGTGTGCGTGTGCGGCCACGTGCCGATAGTCCGCGTCAGGACCAAGAAGCCCCTCGTCGCGAGCGACGAGGAGGTCGCCCGGAACCCCCGGGCGAGAAGTGCGCTCATGAGGGTGGCCGTCCGCCTGGACACCACCGGCGAGGGCACCTGAACCAACGCATCCGGCCTCGGCCGTTTGCCCAAGCACCACCAAACGAAGCATCACGCACCACAACGCAGCTTAAACGAACCACCAACGCATCACCTACGTGCCACCGCAAGCGGTGGCACTGGCATCTAAGGGGAACAGAAGATGACCAACTTGGGCTCCGAGGCATACAGCTTCTATGGAAACGCATACGAGCGGCCTCGCGAGGAGCCGCGACGCTCCTTCGAGGTCGTCGAGGGCGGCGGGCTCGACGCCCGCGTCCGCCGCGGCGTCTCGACCACTTTCTGGAGCCGCTTCAAGCTCGTGATCGCCTGCTCCCTCGTCCTCGCGGCGGTGGGCGTGGCGCGCGTGGCGCTCACGGCGTCGGCCGTCTCGTCCATGATGTCGGCAAGCTCGCTCGAGCAGAAGATCCACTCCGCGGAGTCCACCAACAGCGACCTCAAGATCGAGCGCTCCGTGCTGAGCAGCAGCTCGCGCATCAACTCCATCGCGACCCAGAACTACGGGATGGTTCCCTCCACCTCGAGCGAGAGCATGAGCGTCTCGAGCGAGAAGAGCGCGGCCACGGGCTCGACGTCCGGCTCGGAGGCGACCTCCGATTCCAGCACCAGCTCGACCTCCAGCTCCGACTCTAGCTCCAGCTCTGACTCCAGCACCAGCTCGAAGAAGTCCGCCACCGCGACCAATGGCTCCGGCTCGAGCGATTCTGCAAATGCTGCGCAGTCTGCCGACGGCGCGCAGACGGGCTCCGACGCGGCGTAAACTTCTTGGCGTGAGCAGCAGATACGGAAATAGGAACGGCCGCAGGGGCCGCTTTGACGTGGCGGGCGCCTCGTACGACGAGGCGCCCTCTTCGCGCATGAGGGGCGGTCGCTCGTTCAGGCACCCCGAGCACAGCTCGTACGACCAGATGGTGAGGGTCGTTTTTCTCGCCCTCGCGCTCATCTTGGTCGGCGTGTGCGGCAAGCTCATATACCTGCAGGTCGTTGAGTCCAAGAGCCTCTCGGCCAAGGCGTCGGCGCAGCGGACGAACGAGATAACCATCCACGCCAAGCGCGGGACCATATACGACAGGAACGGCAACGTCCTTGCCATGAGCAAGGAGTGCAAGACCATCTACTGCAACCCCAAGGAGGTCAACGACCCCGCGAAGGCGGCCGAGATCCTTGCGGACGAGCTGGGCGGCAGCGCCACGGACTACGTGGACAAGCTCATGGGCGACACGTCCTTCAGCTACGTGAAGCGGCAGGTCGACACCGACGTCGCGAACGCCGTCAAGAAGAAGCTCGAGAAGAAGAAGATCAAGGGCATCTACTACCTGGACGACATGAAGCGCGTCTACCCCTACGGGGCGGTCGGCGGCCAGGTCCTGGGCATCGTGGGCACGGACGGGAAGGGCCTCTCGGGCCTCGAGCTGTACTACAACGACATCCTCTCCGGCACGGACGGCGAGATGCTTCTGGAGACCGGCTCGGGCGGCACGCCCATCGCGGGCGGCAACTCGCAGGTCGTCAAGAAGGCCAAGAACGGCACGGACATCGTCATATCGATCGACATCGACATCCAGAAGGTGGCCGAGTCGACCATCACCCAGGGCGTGAGCACCTACAAGGCCGACTCCGGCTCCGTCATGGTGACGGACCCGAAGACCGGCGAGGTGCTGGCCGCCTGCTCGACGCCGCTGTTCAACATCACGGACACGTCCACGATCGCGGACGGCGCGCTGAACCTGAAGCCCGTGTCCTCCTCCTACGAGCCAGGCTCCATCTTCAAGGTGCTGACGGCCGCCATCGGCATCGAGGACGGGCTCATGACGCCGGACAGCACCTACACGGTGCCCGGCAAGGTCAAGGTGGGCTCCGACCTCGTTGGCGACGACGACGGGCGCACGCAGACCATGCAGATGTCGCTGCGCGAGATCCTGAGGCGGTCCTCCAACGCGGGCATGGCGACCGTGGCGCAGGACGTGATAGGCGAGGAGCGCTTCGCGAACGGCATCGCGAAGTTCAAGATCGGCACCAAGACGGGGATCGACTACCCCGGCGAAGTCAAGGGCATCGTGAAGCAGCTGAACGAGTACGACGGCGCGAGCCTGGGCTCCATGTCGTTTGGCCAGTCGCTTGCCATACCGCTCGACCAGATGGTGAAGGCCATAGGCTCCATCGCGAACGACGGCAAGATCGTGACCCCGCACTTCCTCGTGAGCAAGGCGGGCAAGAAGGTCACGTGGAAGAGCGAGGGGCGCTCGGTGTCGAAGAAGACCGCGGACCAGGTGACGGACATGATGCGCACCGTCGTGACGGAGGGCACCGCGCAGGCGGCCCAGGTCAAGGGCTACGACGTGGCGGGCAAGACCGGCACGGGCGAGCAGGCGGACGAGTCGGGCGGCTACGCGAAGAACAAGTACGTGAGCTCGCTCATCGGCTTCGCGAACGCCGACGACCCCGACGTCCTGGTGTACGTGGGACTCAATGGAACTCCATATTTGGCGACCTCTTCGGCCGCGCCGCTCTTCTCTACTATCATGAGTGAGGCCCTATCAGACATGGGCGTGTCGCCCGATGCGGGCTAGTCGCCAGGGAAGTTGACAGGTGATGGGATGGTAAGGATCTCCGTGTCGGACATGGTGCGCGCGACGTCCGCGGACGTGGCGTACGCGCCGGAGGGCGCCCGAATCGAGGGCGTGACGACGGACTCGCGCGAGGCGGGCGACGGCAACGCCTTCGTCTGCTTCAAGGGCGAGCGGGTCGACGGGAACAGGTTCGCGCCCGCGGCCATCGAGGCCGGGGCCGCGGCAGTGGTCGTGACCGAGCCGGTGGGCGAGGACGTGCTTGCGCTCGCGCGCGAGCGTGGCTGCGCCGTGCTGCGCGCCGAGGACGACGACGCCGAGGAGTTCATGCTCCGGCTGGCGGGCGCCTGGCGCCGCATGAACCCGCAGTGGGTCGTGGTGGGCGTCACGGGCTCCGTGGGCAAGACCACCACGAAGGACATGCTGCGCGCGGGCCTCGCGACGCGCTACCGCGTGCACGCGACGGCCGGCAACTTCAACAACCTCATCGGGCTCCCGATCACGGTCCTGGGCGCCGACGCCGAGGACGAGGTCCTGGTGTGCGAGATGGGCATGAACCACAAGGGCGAGCTCACGCGGCTGGCCGCCGCGGCGCTGCCCACGGTCTCCGTCATCACGAACGTGGGGACGAGCCACATCGGCCTCCTGGGCTCGCGCGAGAACATCGCCCGCGCCAAGGCGGAGATCATTTCCGGCATGGAGCCCACGGACGCGCCCGACGCGCCCGCGCGCCCGTGCCTGGTGCTCACGTCCGACAACGACTTCGCCCCGCTCATCGAGGGCGAGTACGCGCGTCCCGCCGGCGTGGAGTGCCTCCACGTGGGCCAGGGCGAGAAGGACGACGTCCGTGCCCTGGACGTCACCGTGGGCGAGGACGGGTCCCCGTCCTTCTCGCTCGCCTTTGCCGACGGCTGGAGCCGCGAGGTGAGCCTGAACGTGCCGGGCAGGGCCGTCGTGAGCGACTTTCTGCTGGCCATGGCCATCTGCGACCGCCTGGGCGTGGACCGCGACGCCGCGGCCGAGGCCATGAGCAGCATGCCGCGCACGGGCATGAGGCTCGAGGTCGTGAGCGAGGAGGGCAAGCCGCGCATGATCGACGACTCGTACAACGCGAGCCCCAGCTCCATCGCCGCGGCGCTCGACGTGCTGTGCACCATGGCGTGCACGGGCAGGCGCGTAGCCGTGCTGGGCGAGGTGGGCGAGCTCGGCGCGGAGTCGCGCCGCCTGCACGGCTACATCGGCGCCTACGCGGCCGCCAAGCCGCTCGACCTGCTGGTATTCGTGGGCACGGACGACGCGCGCGAGATGCGCGAGGCGGCGCTCACGATGGGCTTCTCGGAGGACAGGATCGAGCTCTTCCCCGACGTCGACTCGGCCGTGAGGACGATGGCGCCGGTGCTTCGAGAGGACGACCTGGTGCTCGCAAAGGGCTCGAGGTCGGTCGGTCTGGACAAGTTCGTCAAGGGAGTGTTGGCCTGATGTTCGGAAACCCAAGCTACCCAACGTACCAGGTCTTCCTGTCCGCCGTCATCGCGGCGGCAATCGTGCTCGCGGTCATGCCCCTCTTCATCAAGCTCATGCGCCACGAGGGCATCGGCCAGCAGGTCAGGGCCGACGGCCCCCAGCGCCACCTCGTCAAGCAGGGCACGCCCACCATGGGCGGCGTCGTGATCCTGGCGGCGGTGCTCATAACGTGCTTCGTGCAGGCGACGTGGACCACCGACCTGATCCTGGCGGTGCTGGCCACCTTCCTCACCGGCTCGCTCGGCCTGCTGGACGACATCGAGAGCGTCGCGCACCGCCGCTCGCTCGGCCTCACGCCCTCGCAGAAGATGGCCGGCCTCATCCTGATCTCGGTCGCGTTCTGCGTGGTCGCCGTCAACTTCTGCCGCGTGAGCCCCAGGGTCGAGTTCCCCGGCGGCGCCGTGCTCGACCTCGGCGTGCTCACGACCACCGTCGTGGTGGGCGGCGTCACGCTCCGCCTGCCGTGGCTGTACATGCTGTTCGTGTTCCTGCTCATGGCGGGCCTCTCCAACGCCGTGAACCTCACGGACGGCCTCGACGGCCTCGCCGGCGGCTGCACGCTCGTGGTGATGCTCATCATGAGCATGGTCGCCTTCAGCTACGGCGAGAAGAACCTGGCCATCTTCGCGGCGGCCATCTCCGGGGCGCTCGTCGGCTTCCTCTGGTACAACTGCTATCCCGCGTCCATCTTCATGGGCGACACGGGCTCGCTCGCGCTCGGCGCCGCCTTCGCGGCGATGGCCGTGCTCACCAAGACGGAGATCTGCTCCCTCGTGATGGGAGGCCTCTTCATCGTGGAGGCGCTCTCGGTCATCATCCAGGTCGTGAGCTTCAAGACCACGGGGAAGCGCGTCTTCCTCATGGCACCCATACACCACCACTTCGAGAAGAAGGGGTGGAGCGAGACCAAGGTCGTGATCCGCTTCTGGATCATCTCCGCCGCGTTCGCGGTCCTCGGGTTCGCGCTCTACTTCCAGCTTCGCTAGGGAGGCCTTCATGGCACGTCAATCGACCGCGCCGCTCGGCGACGTCTGCGTACTCGGCCTGGGAAAGACCGGGCGCGAGGTTGCCGGTTACCTGCTGGACCAGCCCGAGGGCCGCGTGTCCTCGGTCACGGTGTACGGCGGCGCCAGCTCGCACGAGGGCGACGTCACGCGCGAGCTGGGGGAGAGGGGCGCGCGCGTCGTGCTCGGCACGGAGGACGTGCGCGGGACGTACGACCTGACCGTGGCCTCGCCCGGCATCTCCGAGTTCTCGCCCTTCTTCAAGGCGGCCGCCGCCTGCTCACAGGAGGTCATAGGCGAGCCGGAATTCGCGTGGCGCGAGAGCCCGCGCAGGTGGGTCGGCATCACCGGCACCAACGGCAAGACCACGACCACCACGCTCGCGACGCAGCTCCTGCGCACGGCCGGCATGCGCGCCGTGTCCGTGGGCAACATCGGCACGCTCTGCACGGCGGAGCTCCGCGACCGTCCAGACGACGAGTGGTTCGTGGCGGAGCTCTCGAGCTTCCAGCTCGCGACCACGAGGCTGCTTCACCCCCACGTCGCCGTCCTTCTCAACGTGACGCCGGACCACGTGGAATGGCACGGCTCCATCGAGGCGTACGCCGCCGCCAAGGAGAAGATCTTCCAGAACCTGACCGCGGACGACCTCGCCATCGTGAGCGACGAGGACTCGTGGTGCCGCGCCGTCATCAGGAGGCTGAGGGAGCGCGGCCTGCGCGTCCTCACGCTCAACGTGCACGACGTCCCCTCGCCGGACGTTACGAGCGCTGCCTTCGTGCGCGACGGCAGGCTCTGCGTGCGCCTCGACGGCGAGGAGCACGTGCTGCTGCCCGTCGAGAGCATGCCCATCAAGGGCGAGCACAACGTGCAGAACGCGCTCGCGGCCTCCGCGCTCGCCATCGAGCTCGGGGTGCCCGACGAGGACGTGGAGAAGGGCATACTCGCCTTCCGCGCGCTCGAGCACCGCATCGAGCCCTGCGGCGAGGTGCGCGGCGTGCGCTTCGTGAACGACTCCAAGGCCACGAACACCGACTCGGTCCAGAAGGCGCTCACGGCGTTTGCCAAGGGTCGCATCGTGCTGCTCCTGGGCGGCCACGACAAGGGCACGGACCTAGGTCCGCTCGCCCACGACGTCGTGGAGAAGTGCAAGGCGGCCGTCTGCTTTGGCGCGGCGGGGGAGAGGATCGCCTCCGCGCTCGAGGACGAGCTGCAGAGCGAGGGGGGCGCGCTTCTCGTCCAGAGGGCGCCGCACCTGCGCGAGGCCTTCGAGGCCGCCGTCGCGGACGCGGAGCCGGGCGACGTGGTGCTGCTCTCGCCCGCATGCTCGTCGTTCGACGAGTTCTCGAACATGGCCGAGAGGGGTCGCGCCTTCAAGGGGTACGTGGCCGCGCTCGGCGGCACGAAGGGTGGTATGTAGCGCATGGAGCGAGTCGAGTCCCTGGGGCGGTCGTCCCTCCCGCGCAACGGCGGCAGGGACAGCGGTCCCTGGGCCGACCGGTACATCTTTGGCACGCCGGCGCGCTTCATGGTGCCGCGCCTCGTCTTCCTGGGCGCGGTGGTGCTGCTCACGCTCTTTGGGATCACGATGATCTACTCGTCGTCGTCCATCTCGGCGCTCACGTCATCCTCCTCTAGCTACAACCCCGCGTTCTACCTTCAGCGCCAGCTGGCGTTTGCCGGCGTGGGCGCGGTGCTCGCCTTCCTGCTGGCCTACTTCGACTACCACCTGTGGGTGAGGAAGCTCCTCGTCGTCGAGTGGGTCGTGACGCTCCTGCTGCTCCTGCTCGTGATGACGCCCTTCGCGGGGGCCGATGCCTACGGCGCGTCGCGCTGGATTCAGCTCGGTCCCGTGAACCTCCAGCCGTCCGAGTTCGCCAAGGTGACGGTCATACTCGTGGCGGCCAACATCATCAGCGACTACTACGAGGACGGGACGCACTCGGAGCGCGAGCTCGTGTGGTTCTTCGTGCTCGGCGTGCTCGTGCCGCTGGGCCTCATCTTCCTGCAGCCCGACAAGGGCACCGTCACCATCCTGGGCGTGACGCTCGTGATCATGTTCTACTTCGGCGGGGCGCCCGGCAAGGTCTGCCTCGCGATACTGGGCGTCGGCATCGCCGTGATGGCGGGCGTGTCCATGGCCACGCCCTACTCGCGGGCGCGCGTCATGACGATGCTCAACCCGTTCTCGGACCCGTACGGCACGGGCTACCAGATCGTGCAGGGCTTCTACGCGTTTGGCTCGGGCGGGCTGTTTGGCGTGGGCATCGGCATGTCCAAGCAGAAGTACTCGTACCTGCCCATGGCGTACAACGACTTCATCTACGCCGTCATCGGCGAGGAGCTGGGGATCGTGGGCACGGTGGGCATGCTCTGCGCGTTCGTGGCGCTGCTGTGGGCGGGCCTCAGGATCGCGCGCTACGCGCCCGACCTCGCGGGACAGCTCGCGGCCGTGGGCTGCACCGTCATCATCGTGGCGCAGATGCTGCTCAACGTGGCGGGCGTGCTGGGGCTCTTCCCGCTTTCCGGAAAGCCCATCCCCTTCGTCTCGTACGGCGGCTCGTCCATCATGAGCTCCCTCATGCTGGCGGGCATCGTCCTGTCCGTCTCGCTCAGGAGCAAGCTCCCGCAGACGGAGTACGACGACCGCAGGAGCGAGTTCAGCGTGACGTCCGCGCCCCGGCGCGAGGAGTCGTTCGTGGGGGAGCCCACGCCGCGGAGCGCGCGCTCTTCTCGCCCGTACGGGGCGTACGGCACCGCCTCCGCGACGTCCGAGCCGCCCACGAGGTCGCGCTTCACCGTGCTGGGCGGCGGCGCGCGCCGGGACCAGGCCAGGCCGCAGGACCCCACGAGCCCGGAGGCCCTCAGGAGGGAGCGCGAGATGCGCGCGCGGGCGAATGGTGCTAGAGTCACTTCCGACAAAAACGGGCGGACGCGCATAGACCTGGGACCGAGCGCGAGCGACCGCCTGAGGAAGCACGAGAGCGGTCCCGAGGTGCGTGGCGTGCGGGACGCACGCGAGGAACGCGGAAGGAGCAACTGGCGTGGCAGATAGCTTGAGAGTGGCGATTGCCGCCGGAGGTACCGCCGGTCACATCAACCCGGCCCTTGCCCTTGCGGAGGAGCTGAGGGCGCGCGGGCACGAGGTCGAGTTCTTTGGCCAGCCCACGAGGCTCGAGTCGACGCTCGTCCCCAAGGCGGGCTTCCCGTTCAACCCCATCGACGTGACGGGCTTCGACCGCTCGAGGCCGTGGACGCTCGTCTCGGCCCTGTGGCGCATGCACGCCGCGGAGCGCACGATCGGGGCGCACTTCGCGCAGGTGAAGCCCGACGTGGCCGTGGGCTTTGGCGCCTACATCGAGCTCCCGCTCATCAACTGGTGCCACAAGCAGGGCGTGCCCTGCGTCATCCACGAGCAGAACTCCGTGCCCGGGCTCGCCAACAAGACGTCGGCGGGCAAGGTCAAGACCGTCTGCGTGTCGCTTCCCGTGGCGATCGACGCGTTCCGCGACAAGGTGAGCGCGGACACGCAGATCGTGGTGACGGGCAACCCCGTGCGCAAGAGCGTGATCGGGGCGAGCCGCGCCGACGGCCGCCGCGACTTCGGCGTGCCCGAGGACGCGACCATGCTGCTGGTGTTTGGCGGGAGCCTCGGCGCTCGCCACCTCAACCAGGGCGTCTGCGCGCTCAAGGACGAGCTGCTGTCCCGCCCCGACCTCTACGTGGTGCACTCCACAGGCAAGGCCGACTACGACTCCGTCGTGAAGGAGCTCGCGCTCACCAAGGAACAGCAGGCCCGCTGGCGCGTGATGCCCTACATCGACAAGATGGGCGAGGCGCTCGCGGCAGCCGACCTCGTGCTGTCGCGCGCGGGGGCGTCCTCCGTCGCCGAGATCGCGGCGCTCGCGGTCCCGAGCATGCTCGTGCCGTACCCGTTCGCGACGGCGGACCACCAGACCACCAACGCGCGCTACCTCGTGGACGCCGGCGCGGCGGTGCTCCTGGCCGACGACGCGATAGACACCCCCGCCTTCCGGGAGGACCTCCTGGGCCTGGTGGACGACTCCGCGCGCCGCGACGCCATGCGCAAGGCCGCCCGCGGGCTCGGGCAGGACAAGGCCGCCGTGGCGCTTGCGGACCAGGTGGAGAGCGCCGCGGCGCTCAAGGGCTAAGCCGCACGTAAAGTCTCGCGTTGCGCTAGAGTATTGTGCGAGCCCGCGGCACGTGGGCCGCTTCTTCATGCATAGAGAGGTTCCAGATGGACAAAGACATCAAGCGCGTCAACAGCGCACACTTCATCGGCATCGGAGGCGCGGGCATGAGCGGCATCGCGCTCGTGCTCCACGAGCGTGGCTGCAAGGTCACGGGCTCCGACCTCAAGGAGTCCCGCTACGTCCGCGAGCTCGAGAAAGCCGGGATCGACGTGCGCGTGGGGCATCACGCCTCCACGATCGACGAGGTGTCCCCCGAGGTCGTCGTGACCTCCTCCGCCATCCCGGAGACCAACCCCGAGGTCATCAGGGCGAGGGAGCTCGGCATCCCCGTGTGGCCCAGAGCCAAGATGCTCTCGTACCTCTCGCTCGACGCCAAGACGGTGGCCGTGGCCGGCACGCACGGAAAGACCACCACGTCCTCCATGGTCGCGACCATGCTCGACCACCTCGGCTGGGACCCGTCGTTCCTCATCGGCGGCATCGTCGAGGAGTACGGCACCAACGGCCGCAACGGCAAGGGTGGCTACTTCGTGTGCGAGGCCGACGAGTCCGACGGCTCGTTCCTCTACCTCGACCCCGACGTCGTCGTGATCACCAACATCGAGGCCGACCACCTCGACCACTACGGCACGCTCGAGAACATCGAGAAGACCTTCTGCAAGTTCATGGACCTAGTGGGCGACGCGGGCACCGTCATCATCAACGGCGACGTGCCCCACTACGTTGAGCTCGCCAAGTCCACGGGCCGCAAGGTCGTCACGTACGGCTTTGACGAGAAGAACGACTACGTGTGCGTGCCCGAGCCGGGGGAGCACCACAAGCTCGCCTCGCACTTCAGCGTGCGCGTGCCGTCCGGCGAGTCCGTGAGCGTCACGATCATGGCCAACCCCGGCCGCCACAACATGGCCAACGCAACCGCCGCCATCGCGGTGGCGGACGTGCTCGGCGCCGACGTCCAGAAGGCGGCCGTCGCGCTCTCCTCGTTCAAGGGCGCTCACCGTCGCTTCACGCACGTGGGCGACGTCGACGGCATCACCGTGGTGGACGACTACGGCCATCACCCCACCGAGATCAAGGCGACGCTTGCGGCGGCAAAGGACCTGCAGTTCGACCGCATCGTCTGCGTGTTCCAGCCCCACCGCTATACGCGCACCCAGGCGCTTGCCGACATGTTCGGCACCGCGTTCGACGACGCCGACGTCCTCATCGTGACGGACGTGTTCCCCGCGGGCGAGACGCCCATCCCCGGCGTCACGGGCAAGACGGTCTCCAACAAGGTGGTCGAGAAGGGCCACGTGTCCGACGTGACCTACATTCCCAAGCGCGGCGACGTGGTGCGCCACCTCGTCGAGGTCTGCCGTCCGGGCGACCTCCTCATCACCCAGGGCGCCGGCGACGTCACCTCGATTGGACCCTCCTTCATCAAGGCGAAGCGGGAGCTCGACGAGGAAACTGGTGCCTAGGTGAGCGTCTTCAACGCATACATGGCGCTCTCCGGCGCCTACGACGCGGACGTCAGCCGCAACGAGCGGCTGAGCCACCACACGACGTACCGCATCGGCGGCCCGGCTGCCCTCTTCGTGACGGTCAACTCGTACCCCGCCCTGCTCAAGACCATCGAGATTCTGCGCAAGGAGGGCGTCGAGTGGGTCGTGCTCGGCAAGGGCTCCAACATCCTCGCCTCCGACCGCGGCTACGAGGGCTGCGTCATCGTGCTGGGGAGGGAGTTCTCCCGCATCGCGTTCAACGAGAGCGAGGTCACGGCCGGTGCCGGTGCCACGCTCGCGCGCCTCGTCACCGACACGCTCTCGCACTCGCTCTCCGGGCTCGAGTGCCTGGTGGGCATCCCCGGCACGGTCGGCGGCGCCATCTCTATGGACGCCGGCACGCGCAGGGAGTGGATTGGCTCCCGCGTCCGCGACGTCGTGACGCTCAGGCCGGGCGAGGGGCTCCACCGCTATGCTGCTTCGGACATCGAGTGGGGCTACCGCTACACCAACATCCCCACGAGCGAGATTATCCTCGAGGCCACGCTCTCCCTCGAGGAGGCCGAGAAGGCCCAGGTAGCGGAGCGCATGGAGGCCCTCGTCAGCAGGCGGAGGCTCCGCCAGCCCCTTGGCAAGCCGTCGTGTGGCTCCGTGTTCAGGAACCCCGGCTCGCGCTCTGTGGGCCAGCTCGTGGACTCCTGCGGGCTCAAGGGCTACTCGGTCGGCGGGGCATGCGTATCGGACGTGCATGCCAACTTCATCGTGAACGAGGGCGGCGCCAGGGCGGCTGACGTGATCGCCGTCATGAGCCACGTCCACGACACGGTGCTCGACAGGTACGGCATCGACCTCGTGCCCGAGGTGAAGTGCCTGGGATTCGGCGCGTAGGGGGAAGCATGCCCGACAGCAGGAGGCCCACCAAGCGTACGCCGACCGCAAGGGGCACGACGCGCCCCGCCTCGGGCGATGCGGCCCCGTCGGCCCCGTCAAGGGCGTCAGGCGCCAACAGGCCGGGGTCCGATGTCGTCATCCGCCGCGGCATCATCGCCGGCATCGTGGTGGCCGCGCTTCTCCTCGTCGCGCTCGTGGGATACCTCGTGCTGTCCTACACGCCCATGTTCTCGATCGAGCATGTCGAGACGGTCGCCACGACGCACATGAGCAAGTCGAGCATCTCCAAGCTCGCGAAGATACCAAAGGGATCCACGCTGCTCAACCTCGACGAGAGCAAGGTGACCGCGAACCTCGAGAAGAACCCCTGGGTCGGCTCCGTCTCCTACCAGAAGGAGTTCCCCAACACCCTCAGGATCGTCGTGACGGAGCGCAAGGTGAGCGCACTCGTCGTCATGAGCGCCGGAGACGTCGCGTGGTACCTGGGGGAGGACAACGTCTGGATCCAGCCCGCCTCGCTCAAGGTGGGCGAGAGCGACTCGGTGGAGGACGTGGCGCTCAAGGCCGCCCAGAAGGCGGGCACCATGCTCATCACGGACGTCCCCGCGAGCATCACGCCCATTGCGGGCTCTGCGTCAAGCGCGGAGGTCCTCAAGGCCGTCAGCTCGTATCGGGAGCAGTTCAGCGAGAAGCTCACCAAACAGATCGTGAGCTTCTCGGCCAGCAGCCTGGACAGCATCAGCTGCACGCTCAAGAGCGGCGTCATCGTGTCCCTTGGCTCTCCCACGAACATCGCCTCGAAAGAGGCGGTCATCAACCAGATCGTCGCGAAGTACTCCGGCAAGCTCACCTACATCAACGTGCGCGTGCCCTCCAAGCCCGCCTACAGGCTCGTGGACTCCAAGTACGTGACCGCGGGAACGGGCGTTACGGGTACGGACCTGACAAGCGCGAACGACGACTCGTCCAGCTCCTCCGCGAGCGACGGATCCGACAGCTCGTCGAGCGACTCGTCCTCGAGCAGTGCTGCCGCGAGCTCGACCAGCTCCACAGGCACGACCTCCTCGACGGGAACGTCGGGCACCTCAAGCTCCTCGGGCAACTAGCCGCCCGCGGCACCATTGCGCCGGGCCGCGCGGAACGGTCGAAATCACGACCCTCAAGTTGAACTTGAGGGTCGTTTTTCTTGTCAACCCTCATGCGATGGTTTAGGGATTGAATGAACGAGAATAACGGCATCTACCTGCTGTTTCCATAACTTTCACAAAACTGTTGACTAAGTCACCCACAATGTGCAAATATAGCGCGCTTTGAGATGGGCATATGGCTCTACCTGAGGTTTAGGGTTTGTCAGTCGGTCGCGAGCAGCACTTTGAGAGCACCACCAAGCAAGAGACGTGAACCGAAATGAAGCAGCACGGGAACAAGAACGTAAAGGGCGGTACCGCTAGGGTCACCATCGAGATCGACGGGGCGGCATCCGAGGAGAAGACGGACGACGTCCCCAAGACCGTCGCCAAGCAAGGAGGAAGCATGATGGACAACGACATCCCGAGCAACTACCTGGCAGTCATCAAGGTCGTTGGCGTTGGCGGCGGCGGAACCAATGCTGTCAACCGCATGATCGAGGAGGGCATCCGTGGCGTCGAGTTCGTTGCCGTGAACACCGATGCCCAGGCGCTCGCGATCTCCGATGCCGACATCAAGGTCCACATCGGTGGGGACATCACCAGGGGACTGGGCGCAGGCGCCAACCCCGAGGTCGGTGCCGAGGCCGCTGAGGACTCCCACGATGACATCAAGCAGGCCCTTGCGGGTGCCGACATGGTCTTCATCACCGCCGGCGAGGGTGGCGGAACCGGAACCGGCGCCGCCCCGGTCGTGGCCGACATCGCCAAGAACGACATCGGCGCGCTGACCGTCGGCGTCGTCACGAAGCCCTTCACGTTCGAGGGACGCCCGCGTGCCAACAAGGCCGCGCAGGGCATCCAGACCCTCTCCGAGGCTGTCGACGCACTCATCGTCATTCCTAACGACCGCCTGCTCGACCTCTCCGAGAAGAAGACCTCCTTCCTCGAGGCCTTCCGCATGGCCGACGACGTCCTGTGCCAGGGCACGCAGGGCATCACGGACCTCATCACGGTCCCCGGCCTCATCAACCTCGACTTCGCGGACGTCTGCACGATCATGAGGGGCGCCGGCACGGCCATGATGGGCGTCGGCGTCGCCTCCGGCGACACCCGCGCGTCCGACGCGGCCTCCGAGGCAATCTCGAGCCCGCTGCTCGAGGTCGGCATCGAGGGCGCCACGCGCGTACTTCTCTCCATCGCCGGCAACAAGGACCTCGGCATCCAGGAGATCAACGACGCCGCCGAGCTCGTCGCGCAGAACGTCGACCCCGAGGCGAACATCATCTTCGGCACGGTCGTGGACGAGAGCCTGGGCGACCAGGTGCGCGTAACCATCATCGCGACCGGCTTCAACGACTCCAACATCCAGGCGCCGCTGCCCACGTTCTCCACGGAGCGCGGCTCCTCCAGGGGCTCCTCGAGGGGCTCGAACGGTCGCGCCGCCTCCGGGCGCCAGGCGCAGAGCCAGGCGGCACCGAGCCGCACGGCGTCCGCTCCCAAGCCGAACAACGACATCAACAAGGAGTTCGACGTCCCCGAGTTCCTGAAGCACAGCCGCATCTAGGCGGGGACGCATCGTGGCCGAGCTCACGCGACAGACACGGGGCGGCGTGACCCTCCTGGGCGACGCCGCCCGGCCGCACGGGGTCTCCCTCGCGTTCACGGAGCGCACGGGGGGCGTCTCGACGGGGCAGTACGCCTCGCTCAACCTCGGCGACGCGTGCGGGGACGACCCACGGGCGGTCGAGAAGAACCGCATGCTCGCGCTGGGGGCGCTGGGCGCAGGCGACTTCGCCGGCAGCCTCGTGGTCCCGAGGCAGGTGCACGGCGACGACGTCGTGGTGGTGCGAGACGAGCGCGAGGCGTCCGACGCCGCGAGGCGGGCCCGGGAGGGCGCCGACGCCGTTGTGTGCACGGCCTCGCACGTCCCGGTGCTCCTGTGCTTCGCGGACTGCGTCCCCGTCATCCTCGTGGCGCCGGGCGGGTTCGCCGTGGCGCACTCCGGGTGGCGCGGGACCATGGCGCGCATCGCCGCCAAGGCCGCCCGCGTCCTTTCGGCCGAGTGCGGCTGCGCCGCCTCCGAGGTGACGGCCTACATCGGGCCGCACATCGCGGGGGAGGACTACGAGGTGTCGGCCGAGCTGCTCGAGCGCTTCGAGGGCGAGTTCGGCCCGAGCGTGAGGAGCTCCGAGCGTCACCTCGACCTCGCCGCGGCGATTCGCGTCGCGCTGGCGGACGCCGGGGTGCCGAGCGGGAACGTGCTCGACTGCGGCATCTCGACCGCGAGCAACACGGACCGGTTCTTCTCGTACAGGGCGGAGCACGGCGCCTGCGGACGCCATGGGGCGCTTGCCTGCATGGGATGCTGACACGGACTATTTCAGACGCTATCGATTGACGAATGGGGGAGTGATCGCGTGACTGAGGAGGAGAGGTCAAGGTACCTCGACTTTCTGAGGGAACGCAGGGCCGAGATTCTGCAGAGGATGCAGGAGGCGTGCGCCAGGGCCGGCAGGTCGCCGGAAGAGGTGACGCTGCTGGGCGTCTCCAAGACCGTCGGGGTCGAGGAGGTCGCCCTCGCCTGGGAGGCGGGATACCGCGCGTTCGCGGAGAACCGCCCGCAGGAGCTCGACCGCAAGCTGGCGGGAATAGAGGCCAGCCATCCCGAGATGGCGGGCGTGCGCTTCGACATGATCGGGAACCTCCAGAAGAACAAGATCAACCACGTGATCGGGCGCGTGCGGCTCATCCACTCCATCTCGTCGGCGGCGCTCGCCGAGGCGGTGTCCAAGCGCTCTGAGGCGCACGGCATCGTGTCGAGGGTGCTGCTCGAGGTCAACGTCTCGGGCGAGGAGTCCAAGTCGGGCTTCGCCCCGGAGGAGGCGCTCGAGTCGCTCGACGGGCTCATGGGGCTTGGCGGCATCTCGATCGAGGGGCTCATGACCATGGCCCCCGCCCACGACCCCGATGCGGCGAGAAGGACGTTCAGCGGGCTCCGGGAGCTGCGCGACAGGATGCGCGAGAGGTCGGGGCTCGAGCTTTCAACTCTCTCTTCAGGTATGAGTGATGATTATCCGATTGCCATAGAAGAGGGTTCCACGATCGTGAGGCTGGGTAGAACGGTCTTCAGCCCGGCGTATGAGGTTAGGTAGAGGGACGCCTGCCAGGCCACTGGCCAGACGGTGAGGCGAACGACTTCGGACGGTGCGCGACACGGTCCGGGAAGGCGAGGACGAAATGGGCTTCCTCGATTCGCTCAGGGACAAGATCTCCGGGCCGAAGGACGACGACTACTACGACGACGACTACTACGACGACGACTACGACGAGCCGCCCGCGCGCAGCAACGACCAGCAGCAGGGCGTGGGCCTGCTCGGCAACACCCGTCGCCCCGAGGCGGAGAGCGTGTCCGTATACACGCGTTCCGGCAGGCCCGTGGGCTCCAACGGTGCCGGCGGCAACGGTGCCCCCTCGCCGTACGAGAACGGGTACCGACAGGACTACCAGCGTCCCTCTCGCCCGCAGCAGTCTCCCAACCCGCAGTACGCGCAGCGCCCGGCGCCGTCGCAGGGTGGCGCCTACTCCGGCGAGACGCAGGCCATCCCGCAGACGTCGTCCTACACGCCGGCCCACGAGGGCGTCCTGGGCAACTCCACAGGAGGCCACACCCCCGCGGACATCGGCCTCAAGCCGGTCCCGCGCCCCGCGAACTCCGGAAAGCTGCCGCCCTACGTGCTGAAGCCCGTCTCGTACGACGACGTCCAGATGGTGGTGCGCCGCGTGCGCACGAACCAGCCGGTCGTCCTGGTCTTCAAGAACACGAACATCGAGATCGCGAAGCGCATCCTGGACTTCTGCCTCGGCCTGTCGTGCGGCATCGGCGGCCAGGTGGACGAGCTGGGCGACCGCGTGTTCGTGATCACCCCGCAGGGCATGGAGCTTTCCGACTCCGACATCAACAAGCTGGTTCAGGACGGCACGATCGAGAGGTAGCCGACGTGGGCAAGATCAATTTCACCGTGGCGGTCATCGGCGCGGGCGCCATGGGCGGCGCCATCGCGTCCGGGCTCGTCACGTCGGGGGCGGCCGACGCCTCGCACGTGATGGCGTGCAACCCGTCCCCGCAGAAGCTCGTTCCACTGGACGAGAAGGGCGTGGCAACCTTCGCGGAGGCCTCCCAGATGCTCGGGCAGGATCCGGACGTGGTGGTCGTGGCAGTCAAGCCGCAGGTGCTGCCAGCAGTCGTGGGCGAGGTGTCCGAGCAGCTCGCGGGACGGACCGTCATCTCCATAGCGGCGGGCGTCTCCCTCGCGACGCTCGAGGGGCTCCTTCCCAAGTCGCGCGTCGTGAGGGCCATGCCGAACCTGCCGGTGCAGGTGCTCTCCGGCGCCACGGCGGTCTGCCCCGGCACCACGGCGTCCGAGGAGGACGTGAGCCGCGCGGTGGAGCTCTTCTCGGCGCTTGGCGTCGCCAAGGTCATGCGCGAGGACCAGCTCGACGCGGAGGGCGCCGTCGTGGGCTGCGGTCCCGCGTACGTGGCGCTCTTTGCGGACGCGCTCGTGCGCGCCGGCGTCGAGCGCGGGCTCCCCGCTGCCGACTGCCGCGAGATGGTGCTCGCGACCATGCGCGGCGTGTGCGCCCAGCTCCTCGAGTCGCGCGAGCATCCGCGCGCCTACATGGAGAAGGTCACCTCTCCGGGCGGAACCACGGCGGCGGGCCTGAGGGCCATGGAGCCCGAGCTCGTGCAGAGCGCCTACGCCGCGACCGATGCCGCGCTCGCCCGCACGCGAGAGCTCGCGAACGCCTAGTCACTCGAAAGGACAACCCGTGCAGATCGCTTACGTTATCGACAGGCTCCTGAACTTCTACGAGATCCTCATCTTCGTGCAGTGCATACTCTCGTGGTTCGTCCAGAGCGGAAACGGGTTCGTGGCAGACCTGTACGGGGCGCTCTCGACCATCGTGGATCCGTTCGTGAACCTCTTCAGGCGATTCATTCCGCCCTTCGCCGGCATGGACTGGTCGCCCTTTGTTGCAATATTGGTTCTTCAGCTCATCCAGCAGCTAATTTGGTAAGTGGGGATATACTGAGGTAGGCGGCTCGCCGCACTGCTGACGTAGCACGTACACAGTTGAAAGGGAACAAAGATGGCTATCACTCCAGCAGACATCGAGAACATGACCTTCTCTCAGGCGGGGAAGCACGAGGAGGGCTACAAGACCGACGAGGTCGACGTCTTCCTGGACCAGGTTGCCTCCGAGGTCGACGCGATGCTCCAGAAGATCGCTGACCTCAAGGGCAGGCTCACCACCTCCGAGCAGCAGCTCGCGGCGGCGCAGGCGCAGGTCGCGCAGCTCAAGGAGCAGACCAGCATGGCCACGCCCGTCGAGGTCGCTCCCGCTCCCGTCTCCCAGCCCGAGTTCACCGCCTCCGAGCGCCAGATCTCCCAGGTGCTCATCGTTGCGCAGCAGAGCGCTGACAAGCTCGTCGCCGACGCCCGCACGAACGCCGAGAACATCCGCAACGAGGCCGACCAGAAGGCCCGCGAGGTCATTCGCCAGGCGCTCGCCGAGAAGCAGAACGAGCTGGACGAGATCGATCGCCTGAAGCAGTCCCGCGAGGACTTCCGTGCCGAG